>DASSTH010000043.1:0-13182 GCA_035708025.1 Nakamurella sp.
CCGATCCCGATAGCCGGCCAGATGCCGAGGTCGGAGGTCCAGAGTCGCCAGACGATGAAGGTTTCGAACATGCCGATGTTCCCAACGGCGAAATTCGCGACACCGGTCGTCTTGTAGAGGAACACCAGGATGAACGCGAGCAGGCCGATGAGTAGGCCGAATGCCACGCCACTGGCCACGACAGATACGGCGAAACCCACTAATCCTCCTTCCGGGGGCGGATTGCCCGTCGGGCCGGGCCGCGCCTTTGGCGCGGGACCCGGCCCGGCGTCGTCCTATCCGGCCCGCTCTCAAGCGCCCAGGCTGCCGACCTGCTCGAATGTTCCGTCCTTGACCCCGAAGATGAACAGATCCTTGACGCCGACATGGCTGGTGTGACTGAAGGACACCGGCGGGTAGATCTCCGAAGCCTTGACGTCATTCCACTTCTCGATGGCGTCGACGATACCCTGGCTTGTCACCGGACTACCGGCCTCCTGGAGCGCCTTGACGACGACCTGTGCCGTTCCGCAACCACGCAATGTCACGCTGGTGACGTCGACCTTCGCAGCCTTCAATACGGTGGCGCATTCGGTACTGCCCGCGTCGGCCGGCGCGATGACGTCCGAGGTCACGAGCAGCTTCGGCTGCAAGGCCTTGGAGACGCCGTCCAGGAACGCCTGCTGAGACACCGCGCTGCTACCGAGCAGGTACTTGTTGGGTGAGAAGCCGTTCGCTGTCATCGCCTCGGTCAGGCGCGCACCATCCTGAGGCGTCATATCCAGGACGACGTAGTCCGGCGCCTTGTCCTTCAGCTTGAGGACGTATGGGGTGAAGTCCGCGGTTCCCGGCGGCGCGGTGAGCGTGTCCGCCAACTCAGCACCGGCCTTCTCGACGGCTTCCTTGACCGCCTTGTCGGTCGTCGGCGCGTCAGGCGTCGAGGTGCTCACGATCGCCACGGTGCCCTTTCCATACTTCTCGAACACCCAGGGGATCGCGGCGACCAACTGCTCCCCGTACGCCGGCATCAGGTTGAAATACATCGGGCTCAGCGGGTTCAGTAGCTTCGTTGACGCGCCGAAGACGAAGAGGTAGGGGATCTTCGCGGCATCGACCAGGGGAACCTGGGCGGGAGGTTGGATGCTCCCGCACTGGCCCGTCACGGCGACCACCTTCTCCTGGATGAAGGCCTTCGTGTTCGTGACCGCCCTGGCGGCGGTGTAGCCGTCATCGCGAGTATCGGCACTGATCTTGGCGCCGTTCACCCCGCCTTGTTGGTTGACATGGTCGAACCAGGCGAGCATGGCCTTGTTCATCGGGCCACAGCTGGATCCGACGGAGCCGCTGAGTGGCACCGAGATGCCGAGCTTGATCTCCCCGCCGGCGGGGGCGTCGCCCGATGCGGTGTTCGGCTGGCTGGATGCCGCCGGGCCGCCACCGGCGCTACTGCTGCTACTGCTGCTTCCGTTGTCGCCGGCGCTCCCGCCGGAACTGCATGCGGCGAGCATCGCCAGAGCGGCCGCGCCTGCCACCACGGCCGCGGCGCGCGAACGGCGGAATCGATGAACTGCTGGCGAGCGGTGTGCCGGCCCTTCAGGGATGCGATGTGTCGTCATGACGATCTCCTCGTGCTCGGTAGCGGTGATCCTGGACTTGACTGCATGGCAGCGCCGTGTGTTCGGCCCATCGCGCGTCTGCTCAGACGACTAGCGGGCAGTTCGTGTGATCGTCTGACAGCCCGACAATCAGACTGTAACCGCTTTGACGTGCGGGGGCAATACGTTGTTAGAACGCGGACGCGGCGGTGTGCCGCTGGGTCTCCTTCATGGCGGTCGGCACGCCGGATCGCGTCGGATCAGCGGTGCGGAGCGCGTCACACAGCCGTTCCACCTCGTCCCGGCGCACGAGCACCTCGCCTCGCATGATCGGGCGCACGGTCCGGCCCATGCGGACGTGGTCCACGGTGCAGCGGTCCAGAACATCGTCACCGTCGGCGGCGCCATCCGAGACTGCGGCGTGCACGACCGACACCCCGGACGGATGGGCCAGGCGCACGGTGTCGTCGGTGTGCGGGAGCGCGGCGTACACGGTGTTCACCACGGTGCCGGCCGTCACCGCGGCTACAGCTGTGCAGGCGCTTGCCGTTCCGGGGAAGGCCTCGTGCATGGTGTCCCGCATCGGCTGGATGCCCGCGAACCGGACGGTGAAGTCGCATTCCTCCGCGCCCAACGTCCGCCCGCTGCCGTACAGGGAGAAGGGGCGTGGCGCACCCACCGCCACCGGCCACGGTGTCGTCTTCGACGGGTCGACCCCGAGCAGATCCTGGGCGGCGCGCCTGATCGCGGTGAACGTGCCGACCAGTTCCGGGCCGCGTTCGGGCATCTCGGTGCCGGTCATTCCGGTGTCCTCGGCACGGAAGAACACACACATGTTGGCCAGATCGACGATGGTGCAGCGCACCTCGCCCAGGCCCGGGATGGTGAGGCGATCGGTGCGCCGGCCGGTGGGGAACAGCCCGCGGCCGAGGGATGCGCCCGTGGCGCGGGAGAAGTCGGTCATCACCGCCGCGCCGGTGTTGGACACCCCCGCGATCCGGTAGTCGCCTGCCACCAGCGGACTGCCGTCGCCGGTCGTCGGGACGGTCACGTCGATGGGAATCTTGGTGTTGGTCTGATAGATGCGGACCGTGGTCATCCCGGGCCTCGGCTCGACCAGGCCGGCGAGGATGGCGAACGTACCGACCGCCGGTGTCAGGTTGCCGCAGTTGAAGTCCCAGTAGACCCGCTCCTCGCCGATGCCCACTTGGGCGAAGGTGTAGTCGACGTCGGTGTCGTCCCTGGTGCTGGACTCGACGATGCAGCACTTGCTGGTGGTGGGCACCGCGCCGCCGATGCCGTCGATCTGACGCACGTCGCGGGCACCGAACATGTCGATCAGATAGGGGCCCCACAGCGAGGTGTCATCGGGCAGGTCGCGGCCCCGCAGGAAGACCCCCTTGCTGGTGCCGCCACGGATGATCATCGCGGGTACCGACAGCATTTCGCCGTCCAACATCGTCCTGTCCGTCATGGTGGTCCCTTCCCTTACACTCGGCGTGCGGTTGTCAGTCCGCGCCCTGCGGGCGTCCCGATGAGACGGGGGTGGCAGCGCAGTCCACCACCCCGCGACTCCGCAGACGTTCGATCTCCACCTCGGTGAGGTCGCAGAACTCGCGCAGCACATCGCGGGTGTGCTCGCCCAGCGCCGGCGCGCTCATGTGCACGGCGGGCCGGTAGTCGGCGAAGGTCATCGGGAATCCCTTGACAGGGCTGCCTGCCGCCTCGAACACCACCTGTCGATCGGCGAACCGGGCCGCGGTCGCGCGGTCGGCCGCCGTCAGCACCGGCACCGCGGGTACCCCGGCGATGCGCAGCCCGGCTGCCAACTCGTCGCGGTCGGACGCCGTGGTACGTCGTCGAATCGCGGCGTCGATCTCGTCCGCGTGGGCGATCCACCACTGCTGGTCGCGGTCCGCCACGTCCGGCCTGCCCAGCCAGCCGGCCAAGGCAGACCTATCGGCGTCGGTCACGCACGCAACGGCGACCCAGGCCCGGTCCCTGGTGGGATAGGTGTCACGGGGTGTTACGCCATGACGCCGGTTCCCGGTGACGGACGAGTCCTGGCCGTCGCACAGGTAGTTCGCGATCTCCGGGCCGAGCGTCCAGCTGACCACCTCGCGTTGGGACACGTCCAGGTGGACACCGGTGAGCTGCTGATGCAGGCAGTACACCAACGCCGCGGCACCGAGCAACGAGACCAACTGATCCGGGTAGTTCACCTCGTAGGAGGACCACAGTGGGCGACCGTCCTCGTAACCGGTGAACGAGGCCAGGCCGGAGAGCAGGTCGAGGGTCGACCCGAAGGATCGGAAGCGGGACTCCGGGCCGTGCTGGCCCTGACTCGACAGCGACAGATAGATCAGGTGCGGGTTCTCCGCTCTCAGGGTCGGCTCGTCGATCCCCAGCCGGGTGGTGACACCCACCCGGAAGTTCTCCACGACGACCTGACATCGCCGAGCCAGACGCCGGACCAGCTCACGGCCTTCTGGCGTCTTGAGGTCGATGGCGACGTCCTGCTTGCCGACGTTGTTGGACGGGAAGTACGGCGAGGTCACCCGCTGGCCGGCGTCCGCCCACCGATCGACCTCCGCCGGGCTCAGCTTCCACGTCCGGAACGTGTCGGCCCGCTCGGCGGATTCAACCTTGATGATCGTCGCGCCGTGGTCCGCGAGCAGTCGGGTGACGGCTGCCCCGGCAGTGATCGTGCCGAAGTCGAGCACCACAACGCCCTGCAGGGGCAAGTCGCCCCCCGCAACGGCCTGGTCGCCCGCGGCCGGTTCCGTCTCCTCCCGATGCCACGACACGGTTGTGGACCGGGACGGGGCCGCGCCCGACCGCCAGGCCAGCGACCGGCCGCCGAACGGCGAACCGGCCGCGGGTGCTGCACCGACCGCGGCCAGCTTGCGCCACGCCGAATCGGTCGCCGGCACGAACCCGCGGTCCTGCAGTTGCTCGGAGGCCACCACATCGGACATGCGGACCACCCACCCGAAGGGCAGGCCCAGCTCTTGGGCACGCCGGTAGATCTCCTCGGCGGGCAGGGCGGCTGCCCAACGCTCCACCACCGGCCACCACCTGTCCGGCCGGCTCGCCCGGACCCGGTCGTCGGCCAGATCGGGTGCGCGCAGCGCGTCGTCCCCCACCAGCTCCACCACCGCCGGCCAATGCCGCGGCAGGTAGATCATCCCCACCCAGCCGTCCCGGCACTGGAGCAGTCGCCAGTCCCCCTCACCGGCCGCGGTGCGCTCGGGGGAACGGCCGGTCATGAACAGGCTGACGTCGCTCTTCCAGTCCATGTAGGCCGCCACATCGCACAGCGCGACGTCGGCCACGTCGCCGGAACGGTCCCGCCGGCGGCGCATCAGTCCCAGCAGGGCGGCGAGGAATGCGGTGACACCGGCGCAGTAGGCGACCTGGTGGCCACCGAGGCTCAACGGGCGCCGACCCGCCTGCCCGATCATCGTCGCCAGGCCGCCGTAGCTCTCGGCCAGCAGACAGTCGCTCGGCAACTCACTCAGCTCGGTTCCGCGACCGAAGCCGGTCACCGAGACGACCACGAGTCCGGGGAACCTCTGCCGCAGGTGGTCCGGATCCAACCCGAGTGCATCGGCCCGACTCGGGACGAGGTCGAGCACCAGCACGTCGGCCCGGTCGAACAGCGCCCAGGCCGCATCGGTCAGCCCGGACGCGGTGATTCCGGCCAGACAGCGCTTGTCAGCATTCAGCGCGGCGTCGGTCAGGGACACACCCTCGGAGGTGAACGGTCCCGAGGCCCGCAGCCCCGGGTCCGCTCCCTCGATGAGGATCACGTCGTGACCGAGGCCCGCGAACAACCGGCCACAGACGGCGCCGGCGAGGGTGCTGCTGATCTCCAGCACGCGCAGCGTCCGACCGGTCGTCATGGCCGCTCACCCGGCATCAGCGGCCCGCCTCGTCCGTGTCCAGCGCCGAGAGCTCCTCGGCGAGGATGGGTGCGCCGGTGGTGACGGCGTGGATGCCGAGCACCGAGGCGATTTCCATTACTTCGAGGATCTCGCCGGGAGTG
Source organism: Nakamurella sp. (assembly GCA_035708025.1). GTDB lineage: Bacteria > Actinomycetota > Actinomycetes > Mycobacteriales > Nakamurellaceae > Nakamurella. The sequence goes on from DASSTH010000043.1 coordinate 5,623, forward strand.
GCACCCAACCGCACCGCATTGCGGATGTGGGCCGTCAGGCCCGGGATGTACAGGTGGGTCGCGGCGGTGTCGAAGGCGATGTAGATGAGTTCCTTCAGTCTCGGCTCGAGTGAGCCGCTGCGCCAGGGCACCGATGAGAACTCGGTGTACGCGGCCAGCATCTCGGGGTCGAGTTCGAGCATGTCGTCCCAGAACTCGTGCCAGTAGCCGCGGGTGCGCGTGAACTCGGCCTTGATCTCCTGCTGCCGCTCGGTCAGCGGCGCCGGCCCGGTGCGCAGACCCTCCTCCTGCAACACCTGGGCGAGGATCGGCACCCCGATGTTCATGGCGTGGATGCCGAGTGTGGCGACCAGTTCCAGGACCTCCATGATCTCCGCGGCTGTCGCACCCTGTGCCAGAGCGGCTCGAACGTGCTGGCGCACCCCGGGCAGGTACATGTGCGTGGCGTTGGCATCGATCGCGATATAGATGAGCTCCTTGACCTTGGCGGGCAAGTGGTTCTGCCGCCAGGGCACCGCGGACAGATCCAGATAGGCGCGCAGGAAGTCCGCATCCAGCCGCAGGATCGCATCCCAACTGTCGCTCCACGTCTTGCGCACCTCGATGAAGTGCGCCTTGACTTGTTCCTGGTAGGGCGTCAGCGCTGACGGCTCGGTCATGTGCCGATCTCCGTCGTTCGGGTTGCGGCTTCGCGGAGCCAGCGGGCGATCTCGGTGTGGTCGGCGGTCGGCGACAGCTCGGCCGCCGCTTTGGCCCATACCTGAACCGCCCGCTCGCCCAGCCCGCACGGGGACTGCAGGGAGGCGGCGAGACCGGCGGCTATCCGCATGTCTTTGAGCATCAGACGCAGTGCGAAGCCGGAGTCGAACGTTCCCGGTAGGACGAAGTTCGGCCACTTGTTCTGCGTGGAGCCGCTGCGGCCGCTGGATGCGTTGACGATCGCGAGCATGGCCTCGGCGTCGATGCCGAAGCGCTCGCCCGCCAGCATCGCCTCAGCGGTGATGAGCAGATGGGTGGCCGACATCAGGTTGTTCAACGCCTTGACCGCGTGCCCGGCACCCACCGGGCCGGCCCGGAACGCCCGTCCCATCAACTCCAGCAGGCCCAGCACCGGCGCGACGTCCGCGTCGCTGCCGCCCACCATGATGGCCAGTTCGCCGGTCTCCGCCCTGGCGACCCCGCCGGAGACCGGGGCGTCGACCAGGCGGATCTGACGCGCGGCGAGCCGCTCGGCCAGCGTCCGGGTTCGCTCCGGCTCGGAGGAACTCATGTCCACCACCGTCGCGCCCGGCCGCACCGCGTCGAGGAATCCGCCGGAATCGATGACCGCCTCGACCACCCCCGAGTCGGGCAACATCAAGATGACCACGTCCGCCCCGGCCGCCGCGTCGGCAGCACTGCCAAAGGCAGTACCTCCGGCGGCCGCCCAGGCATCCCGCGCGGCCGCGGCAACGTCGAAACCCCGTACCGGCACCCCGCTGCCGAGCAACCGGCGGGCCATGGGCTGACCCATGTGGCCCAGTCCCACGAAGGCCACGGTCGGCCATCCGGTCATCGGTTCAGTCGGCACGGCCCAGCTCTCCGAGCACCTTCTCGGCGATGCGGAACGACTCCAGCGCCGCGGGCAGACCCACATAGACCGCTGCCTGCATCAGCACGGACTGGATCTCGGCCACTGTGGCGCCGTTGTTGACGGCGCCGCGAACATGCACGCCCAGTTCGTGGCCGCGGTTGAGTGCCGTGAGCATGCCGAGGTTGATCAGGCTGCGGGTCCTGCGATCCAGGACGTCATCGCTCCAGATCTCGCCCCAGCAGTACTCGGTGACCAGTTCCTGGATGGGTCGGGCGAATTCGCTCACACCGTCCAGCGAGCGCTGCACGTGGTCGGCTCCCAGCACCGCGCGCCGTGCCTCCAGCCCGCGCTCGTAGGTCTCGGCGTGGGTGGTTTGCTTGTCCGTCATCAAGTCCTCACTCGGTGTTCGTCAGTGGACCGGGGTTCCATCGGGGGCGGCTGTGTCATCGGCGTCGGTCACCTCGCCGGCCCAGTCGGTCTCGCCGAGCGAGATCGCCAGGTGACTCATGAACGACGTGGGATCGGCTCCGTGCCAGTGCGTCTCGCCGGGCGGCGTCCACACCACATCACCGGCACGGACCACCTGAGGTGCGGCGCCGCGGGTGCACACCCGCCCGAGCCCAGCCGTGACATAGAGGATCTGGCCGTGTTCGTGGCTGTGCCAGTAGGTGCGCGAGCACGGGGTGAACAGCACCGAGGCGATGCGCAGTCCCGCTGCCGATCCGACCGGCTGCAGGTACACCTCGCCGGTGAACGTGCTGGTGCGGCGCACGGCCGGCGACTCCGGGTCCACGCCGGGAAGGATGATCATGACGCCTCCGTGCCGCTGTGCAGCCGGACACCGCCGGACATGTCGCCGATCGCATCAACCACCGTGTTGCTGATCTCGTCCCGGTAGCCCAGCGCGATCGCGAGCCCGAAGGCCGCCAGCGGACCGCTCGCGTTGATGCTGGCAACGCCGAGCGCCGCTGCAAGGTCGGTGTACAGCGTGATGTCCTTCATCATCAGCCCGTTACTCAGGCCACCCTTGAGGTAGTCGCCGTTGATGATCTTCGGGAAGCGGTTCAGGGTGGCGAAGTTGACACCCGAACTGGAGTTGAAGATCGCCAGTAGCACCTCCAGATCCAGTCCTGCCTTCTTCCCGGCGACCATGACCTCGGCGGTGGCGGACAGCGCAACCGCGTTGAGGAAGTTGTTCAGCACCTTGGCGGTGTGGCCGGACCCGCTGGGTCCGCAGTAAAAGATCGAGCCGGCGAAGTGTCCGAGCACCGGGCGCACCATGTCCAGGGCCGCGGGATCGCCGCCCACCATGAGCGTCAACTCACCCTTCTCCGCAGCCGCGGCACCGCCGGAGATTCCGGCGTCCAGGAAGACGACGCCGGACTCGGCCAGCAGCGCGTGCAGCCGGCGGGTGGAGACCGGCGCCGACGTGCTGAGATCGACGACCGTCTGACCGGTGCGGGCCTGCGCCAGTACTCCCTCGTCACCCCTGACCACCTGTTCGACGACGTGGCTGTCCGGCAGAGAGAGCAACACGACGTCACATTCCTGGGCGACCGCACCCGGCGAATCGAGCGCGCGGGCGCCCGCTGCCTGCACCATCTCCCGTCGCGGGTCGTAACCGGCTACCCGAACTCCGCCGTGCACGAGTCGGGCAGCCATCCGCCCGCCCATGTTCCCGAGCCCGATGAAGCCGACCTGGTCAATCACTGCGCCGCCTCCTTTCGTCCGTACAGCGCGTCATCCAGCGGTTGCGGGTCCCAGGCGCCGGCACCGCCGGACGGCCGGACCGTGTTGACGGCCGTGGCACCCCCGTCGACGGAGACGATCTGCCCGGTCAGGTAGGCGGCGTCCTCGCTCAGCAGGAAGGCGGTGACGGCGGCCACCTCAGCCGGCGTGCCCGCGCGGCGCAGCGGCGTGGTGGACGCCCGGACCTCCATGTCGTTCTTGCCGCCGGTGGACGAAGCGGCGGCGGCGAACAGGTCGGTGGGCACGATGCCGGGCGCGACCGCATTCACCCGCACACCGATCGGCCCGCCATAGAGCGCACCGCCACGCACCAGCCCTGCCGTCGCGTGCTTGGACGTCTGATAGGCCAGCAGGTCGGCGCTACCGGTCAGGCCCGCGATCGATCCGGTCAGCACCACTGCACCGCCGGAGCGCTGCTCGCGGTACCGGCGGAAGGCGGCGCGCAATCCGAGGAACTGTCCGCGCACGTTGACGGCCAGCACCCGGTCGAACTCTGCCGCCGGCAGGTCCGGAAGCGCGGCGAAGGAGCCGAAGATCCCCGCATTCAGGTGGTGCAGATCGATCCGGCCGAACCCCTCGACCGCGGCGTCGACGTAACGCTGCACCGCCGCCTCGTCGGAGACGTCCGCCTCGACGGCGATGGCCTCTCCCGACAGGCCCGCGGCAACGCGCAGGGCGGCGTCACCGTCGATGTCGACCACGACCACCCGGGCACCCTCGGCCGAGAGCCGCTCGGCCGACCCGCGACCCAGTCCGCGCCCGGCGCCCGTCACCACCGCCACCTGCCCGGCGAAGCGACCCGTCATGACAGCCCTCCGATGCGGGCGACATTGCCGGCGAGGGGACCGCTTCCGTCCGGCCGGAACCTGCCGAAGGTGTCCGGGTCGTGGCCGGAGACCAGATGCTGGACGCGGCGATCGGCCATCATGCCGCGCACGGTGTCGAACCCCGCGTACATGGCCGGTAGGTCGGCCACCGACACGAACGGCATGTTGCGGTCGCACTCCTCGTAGTAGTGCACGGCGTCCGATGCCAGCAGGACGGGGCCGTCGCCGGTCTGCACGATGACGACCGACTGCCCGGGCGTGTGCCCGCCGACGCGGAGCACCTCGATACCGGGAGACACCGTGACGCGGTCGGCGAAGGGATGCACGCGGCCCTCGACGGCGGCACGTTCCAGGACCTCCAGGTCGGCGTCCTCGGCCGAGTGATGGAAAAGGATGTGCCGCGCGCCGGGACTGCGCCAGAAGTCCAGCTCCGCCTGGGCGATGACGATGGGTGAACGGTGGAAGTAGTCCAGGTTGCCGATGTGGTCGTAGTGCGCGTGGGTGACGATCACCGTCGGCTCGTCGGCCGGCCGGATACCCAGGGCGTCGAACGCCGTGGGCGGAGGCACCAGCGTGGTGCGCCCCCGGTTGGCGCCACCCGCCGCGCTGAACCCGGTGTCGATCAGGAGGGTCCGCTCCCGGTTCCGCACGACCCAGAAGAAGTAGTCCATGCCGATCGGACCGTCCGGCTCGCCGTACAGGCCGTAATTCAGGAACACCCCGCTGCGGGCGGTCTGCCGGCTGCCGTACCGGACGATCAGCACCTCATACTGCGCGGCGCTCACCTCCGCACCCGGCCACGCGGTGACGGGTCGGCGCGAAGACCTGTTCCCCGGGCGTCCACCATGTCCACCATCCGCCGATCGCATATCTCAACTGTTCGGCAGACTATATGACTGTCTGACAAACTGGAAGACCCCGGGGTGGGTCAGACTCCGAACCAGCCGGCGGCATCGAGCCGGTATCGGGCATCCGGCGCCATCGCCCGCAGCCCGTCCTCCAACGCTGCGAGCCGGTCGGGCCCGAGCACGGTCGACCACTGCGCCCGCGCCGCATCGAACAACGCCGCCGACCGGACGAGCGCCTCGATCCCGCGCGGCGTCAAGCGGATGACCTTCTGCCGCGCGTCGGCACGGTCGGCGACCCTGTGGACGTAACCGAGCAGCTCTAGACGGTCCGTCGTCTTGCCGGCCGCCTGCTTGCTGATCCCCAACCGCCGAGCGAGTTCGGTGGCCGTCACACCGTCAGAGCCGATCGCCTGCATGGCGAACCCGTGGGCGGGCCTGAGATCGGGATGGCCCTGGTCCGCCAGTTCGGCATGCACCCGATCGATGATCGACCGGAAGCCGGCGAACAACAGCAGTGGCAGCTCATACCCCTCGGTCGCGCGATCAGGGGCAGCATGCCGCCCATATTCAGTCATGGCGCAACTCGACAACCTCGTTTACGATATGGTCAACCATGTTGTCGATAATAGGCGAGACGCCTCGCCCGCGAAAAGGACCCCGATGCAGACGTCATCCACCCCGCCCCCGGCCGCACAGGCCGAACTCTTCGTCGACCACACCGTCGACAGCGCCCCGCCCGATGCCCGTCGCACCATCCTCGCCACCCGGGAGCGGCTGGGCTACCTGCCCTCGGCGGTGGCCCGGATGGCTTCGTCACCGCAGTTGCTCAATACGTTTCTGCGATCGAGCGCGGCCTTCGAGGCGACCTCTCTGGACCCGGTCGCCCAGGAGGTGCTCATCATGACGATCGCGGTCCGGAACCGGTGTCAGGTCTGCGTCGCGATGCACACCGCTGCGCTGGCGAGGCACGGCGCGGACGAGGTGGCCCGGGCACTGCGCATCGGGGCACCCCTGGTGGACCCCAGGCTGCAGGCGATCCGGCGGTTCACCGAGCACGCCATGGACGATCCCGCGGCCGTCCAGGGAGCGACGCTCGCCGAGTTCCTCGGTCACGGGTTCACGCCGCGACACGCCCTGGAGGTCGTCCTCGGCATCGGCGTGTACACCATGTCCACGCTGGCGAACCGGATGACCGGCGCCCCGCTGGACGAGCCGCTCCGCCGCTTCGCCTGGGATGAACGCATAGCCTGAGCGAGCGGTGCCGGGCGACCGGCGCGATCCGTGGGACGGCAGGCGGCTCTCAGCCCGACACCCCGAGCGTGCCGAGCACCAGCTGCCGGACCCGCGCGGCGTCCGCCTGCCCACGGGTGGCCTTCATCACCGCTCCCACGATCGCTCCGGCCGCTTGCACCTTGCCGGAGCGAATCTTGTCCGCCACGTCCGGCTGGGCGGCCAACGCCTCGTCGACGGCGGCCTGCAGTGCCGAGTCGTCGGACACCACGGCCAGCCCGCGGGCGGCGACAACGGCGTCCGGGTCGCCCTCGCCGGCCAGCACGCCGTCCACCACCTGGCGGGCCAGCTTCGTGGTCAGCGACCCGTCGCCCACCATGGCGATGACCCTGGCGACCTGGGTCGGCGTGATGGGCAACTCGGACAGCGTCACGCCGCGGCTGTTGGCCTGCTGCCCCAGGTAGGACACCCACCAGGACCGCGCGTCACCGGGTGCCGCCCCGGCGGCCACCGTCGCCACCACGAGTTCCACCGCGTCCGCCGCCACCAGGTCGCGCATCTCCAGGTCGGAGAAGCCCCAGTCGGCCTGCAGCCGGGCGCGTCGCACCCAGGGCAGTTCCGGCAGGGTCGAGCGGATCTGCTCCACCCAGTCGGCGTCGGGCGCCAGCGGGACCAGGTCCGGCTCGGGGAAGTAGCGGTAGTCCTCGGCGGTCTCCTTGACCCGGCCGGATGAGGTGGTGCCGCTGCCCTCGTCGAAGTGCCGGGTCTCCTGCACCACCCGGCGGCCGGCGTTCAACACCGCAGCCTGCCGGCAGATCTCGTAGCGGACCGCGCGCTCCACGCTGCGCAGCGAGTTGACGTTCTTGGTCTCGGTGCGGGTGCCGAACACCGGGCTGCCGGCGGGCGTCAACGAGACGTTGGCGTCGCAGCGCAGCGAACCCTGGTCCATCCGCACGTCGGAGACCCCCAGGGCCAGCAGCAGGTCGCGCAGCGCCGTCACATACGCCCTGGCCACCTCCGGCGCCGACGCCTTCGTCCCGGTGATCGGCTTGGTGACGATCTCCACCAGCGGCACACCCGCGCGGTTGTAGTCCAGCAGCGAGTACTCCGCCCCGTGAATCCGTCCGGTGGCGCCGCCGACGTGGGTGGACTTGCCGGTGTCCTCCTCCATGTGCGCCCGCTCGATCTCCACCCGCACCGTCTCGCCACCGACCTGCACGTCCAGGTAGCCGCCGTAGGCGATCGGCTCGTCGTACTGCGAGGTCTGGAAGTTCTTCGGCATGTCCGGGTAGAAGTAGTTCTTGCGGGCGAACCGGCACCAGGAGGCGATCCG
>DASSTH010000044.1:0-2760 GCA_035708025.1 Nakamurella sp.
GGTGCTGGCGTTCGCGCTGCTGCCGCTGGTGATCATCGTCATCAACTCCTTCTCCTCGGTGTCCTTCGGGAAGTGGCCACCGCCCGGTTGGTCCACCCGCTGGTACGCCAACCTGGTGGCCCAAGAAGGGTTGAGCGAGGCCATCATCCTGTCGCTGACCGTCGCAATCCCCGTCACCGCCATCACGCTGGCCATCGGGCTCGGCGCCTCGGTGGCCGTGAGCCGATACCGGTTCCTGGGCAAGAGATGGGTGTCCGCCGGGGCCTTCGCCCCGATCGTGGTGCCGAAGGTGGCGCTGGGCTTCGCGCTGTTCATCTACCTCAACCGGCTGGCGCTGTTCGGGGCCGGGCCGCTGGGGCTGATCCTCGGGCACATCGTCATCACCCTGCCGTTCGCCACCACGATCCTGACCGCGGCGCTCGTCCGCAGCGACCTGGAGCTCGAGGCCGCCGCCATCGATCTCGGGGCCAGGCCGGTACGGGCCTTCGCCACCATCACGCTGCCGCAGATCCGCGGCGCGCTGGTGGCCACCGCCCTGTTCGTCTTCATCATCAGCTTCGACGAGGTCGACGCCTCGGTGTTCCTGGTGCCGTTCAACCAGCAGACGCTACCGACCTGGATGTTCCAGTACATGCAGAAGTACCAGGACCCGACGCTGGCCGCGCTGTCCACCATCCTGATCGGGGTCTCCCTCGCCCTGGCCGGGATCTGCGCCATCATCCTGTCCCGCTCGGGCGTGCTCGCCACGCTCGCCCGATCGGGCAACCGTCGATAGTCCCGTTCAGCGAAGGAGAACCATGCCCGAGCACACCCAGCGCCACGTCCCCGTCACCACACTCGCCAACGGCCACCAGGTGACCATCCCGGTGCACACCATCACCGGATCGGACGGCCCCCGACTCGGGCTGGTGTCCGGGGTGCACGGCGACGAGCCACTCGCGGTGGAGACCGTGCGCCGGGTGCTGCTGGAACTGGCCGACGCCGACCTGCGGGGGACGGTAACGGCGGTGACCGTGGCGAACCCCTACGCGCACATGGCGTTGACCCGCAACACCCCGCTGGACGGGGCCAATCTGAACCGCATCTTCCCGGGCAACGCCGGCGGCACCGTCACCGAGCAGGTCGCCGCGGCGCTGGTCGACCTGCTGGTCGGATCGGTGGACTACCTGATCGACTTCCACTCCGGCGGCATCCAGGCATGCGTGGACTACGCCTACATCCACGAGGACGGCGCCGAGCTGTCCAAGGCGTACGGCGCCGACGTGCTGTACCGGGGACCCGGATACGCGGGATCGTTCACCAGCATCACCCGGGAGGCCGGGATCCCGTCCGTGGTCAGCGAGTACGGCGGTGCGTCCGCGCGCATCGACCACTACCTGGCCAAGGGCGTCGCCGGGACCAGCAACGTGATGCGACACCTGGGCATGCTGCCCGGTGACGTGAGCACCACCCCGGGCCAGCGGATCGTCGAGACGCTGGTGAATCTGCCGCCTCGGAACGGCGGCATCCTGCTCAGCGAACTCACCCCGGACGACCTGGGCACCGAGTTCCCGCGCGGGACCGTGCTCGGCCGGGTGATCAGTCCGTACACCCTGGAGGAGCTGGAGACGATCGAGGCCCCGTTCGAGCGGAACATCCTGATCCTGACCCGGCCGTCGTACACCAACGTGGCTCCGGGCGACTACGGGTACATGGTGGCCGACGCGACCACCGCGACGGACGCGTAGCGCACGTCGGCGGCCCCAGCCCGGCATCCTCGTCACCGCCGCTTGGTGCCCGCGGCCAGTGTGCGGCCCTCGACATCGTCCGAGCGGACGATCCGGCACCGGCGCACCGGACCTAGGGTGACGCCATGGCGAACCTCACCGAGATCAAGGACTGGCAGCGCCGAATCCGATCCGAGGAGAAGCCCGTGACCCGCCGGTACCGCATCGAAGACCTTGCCTCGCTCGCCGTGCCGGAGCAGCCCGCGCTGTCGTCCGACGGCAGTCGGATCCTGTACGTGTTACGGACCGTCGACGCCGGGGCGGACAAGTACCTGCGGGCCATCTGGACCGTCGGCACCCGGGACGGCGCGCCGCGTCAGCTCACCCGAGGCACCGCCGACTCCTCCCCGGTCTGGTCGCCGGACGGCCAGTCGGTGGCGTTCCTGCGGGCGCAGGACGGTCCGGCGCAGCTCTGGCTGCTGCCCGCCGGCGGCGGCGAGCCGGAGCAGCTCACCCACCTGCCGCTGGGTGCCGGAACCCCGCTGTGGAGCCCGGACGGGTCGCGGATCGCGTTCGCGGCGCCGGTGGACCTGGCGGCACCGGCGCCCGACGGTGACCAGGATCAAGAGGATGCCGCGGCGCGGCAGAAGCGGGCCGGCGCCCCGATCGTGGTGGACCGGCTGGACTATCAGGCGGACGGCGCCGGGCTGCTGCGCAAGGCCCGCAAGCACCTGCACGTGCTGGACCTGGACACCCGCCGGTGCCGACAGCTGACCGACGGCGACTGGCACGCCAGCGACCCCGCCTGGTCACCGGACGGCACCCGGCTGGCCTTCGGCGCCGCCATGGCCGACGACGCCGACCTGGTCATGCGCGCGCCCGCCTACCTGCTCGACGTCACCGACACCTGGTCCGCGCCCCGGGAAGTGGCGCTCGGGGACGGCGTGGTGGGCGCCGTCGACTGGACCGCGGACGGTTCCGCCCTGCTCATCGCCGGCACCACCGACGGCCCGCTCGGCCACACCCGGCTGCTGCGGGTGCCGCTGGACGGCGG
>DASSTH010000045.1:0-2215 GCA_035708025.1 Nakamurella sp.
CCATGGGATGGGTGGTGACGACGACTGCGATGCCGGAGTCGGTGCGCAGGGCGACGCTCGGCCCGGCGTCGTACCGACGGAACCCGCCGTGCGTAGGCCCGGGATCCTCGAACACGCCGTCGGACCGGCCGGTGAGCACCGCCCGCAGCGGCTGAGGCCGCCCCTCCTGCTCGGCACTGCGACCGCCCACCGTCACGGAGACCTGCTCGCCCACGGCGACGTCGGACAACTCCGCGACGACCAACGGGTCCCACAGCGTCATCGCGATCCGGCCGACGCCCTGTTCCACCGCCGCGTTCAGGATGGAGGTGGAATCCCCGCAGCTGCCGCCGCCGACGTTGTCGCCGACGTCCAGCAACAGGATGGGTCGATCCCCGGTGTGCGACGACACCCGTTGCAGTGCCTCATCGATCGTCACCGCACCGCCCTGCAGCTCCACGCGGGCATCCCACAGCAGTGCGGCGATCTCGTCCACCGCCGCCTGCGCGGCGGCCCGGTCGTCCCGGTGGCTGGCCAGCACGGCCATGCCCATCTGCTCCACGTCGGCGTACGGGAATCCCTCGGCGATGGTCACGTCGAGCATTCCCGGTCGCTCCTCGAGTTCCCGGGCGCGGGCCAGGATGCCGGCCATCGGTTCGTCGGAGGTGTCCTGCTTGACGATGTTGACCACCAGCGGCAGCTGCTCGAACGCGACCACGGGGCGCAGCCGCCCCTCCAGCATCGACAGCACCACCGACCGGCACTCCAGCGCCCGGTCCCGGGGGTCGACGTGCGGGTTGGTCTGGAAGATCCGCAGCACGTCCACGCAGTCCACCAGCTGCCGGTCGACGTTGGCGTGCATGTCCAGCACAACCCCGATCGGCACGTCCGGACCCACCACGGCCCGCATGCGCTCGGCGGCCTCGGCGTCGGCATGCTCGGCGTTCTCGGCCACCGCCGCACCGTGCAACGCCAGCAGCACGGCGTCGAACGGGCCCCGGGCACGCAGTTCGGCGGCCATGTCCGCGGTGGCGTCGTCGAAGGCATCGGCGGTGAATTCGCCCAGCGCCCCGGCCCGGTAGCTGACCAGCGGGACCAGTTCCACCCCGTCGGGCACGTCCGGGTCCAGGAAGCCGGCCAGCGTCGCCGTGGATCCGAGGTAGTGGTCCGCGATGGCCGCACCGCGGTGCACACCGCCCTCCCGCTGCATCCCCTCCATGGTCGCCTTGACCGTGGAGAAGGTATTGGCCTCCAGCGTCAGGCCCAGCACAGCCACGCGCGGCACGGGCGCCTCCTCGGGGCAACAGCACGGCACCATTCCATAGACCGCAATGGTGGTGCCATTCCTATCAGCCGACCCCGGATTCCCACAAGACCACTTCGGCACGTAGGTTCCATCGGGCGGATCGCCTCCGACAACTCGGCCGGGCCGGCCGGCCTACTCCCCCGGACCGTTGACCACCGCCTACCTCATCTGCATACTGAACCGGCTATTTCATCTGATGGAATCCGCTCGATGAAGGGACACACATGCATCCGCACGCACGACGCCCCGGGCGGCGCACCTGGACAGCGGGGTTGGCCGCGGCAGCGCTGATGCTCGCCGCCGCCTGCTCCAGCGCGCCATCGTCGACCTCCGGGGATGACACCTCCGCCCCCTCCTTCGCATCCGGCGGCCAGACCGGCAGCGCCACCGGGGCGCCGGCCGCCTCGGGCACCGCGGGCCAGACCGGCGCGGCCGTGGCCAAGTCGCCGCGGGAGAGCCAGGACAAGGTGGTGCTGATCGCCAGGCAGGACCCGGGCACGCTGGACTACGTCAAGAGCAACCTGACCGCCCTGCGGCTGTGGATCCCGGCCAACGTGGTCGAGCCACTGGTGTACTTCGACAAGGACGGCACCGCGCAGCCTGGTGTCGCTGAGAAGTGGGAGATCAGCGACGACAAGCTGACCTACACCTTCCACATCCGCGACACCACCTTCTCCGACGGCTCGCCCGTCACGGCCGACGACGTGGTCTATTCGCTGCAGACCATGAGCCAGAGTCCGGTGGTGTCGAACGCCGCGGCGTTCGAGGCGGTGACCGACATCGCCAAAACGGACGACAAGACGGTGACGGTGACGTTGTCCCACCCGAGCCAGGCGTTCTGGCACGGCATGGGTTCGATGGCCGGGCTGGTCCAGCCCAAGGCCGCCGCCGGGGAGATCGCCACCAAGCCGATCGGCACCGGCCCGTACA
>DASSTH010000046.1:0-9625 GCA_035708025.1 Nakamurella sp.
GATACGGTCCACCGCCGCGTCATCGTGCGCCCCGGACACGAACCAGGCCTCGAACGCGGACGGTGGCAGGTACACCCCCGCATCGAGCATGGCGTGGAAGAACGCCGCATAGGCCCGAACCGACTGCTGCCGGGCCTGGTCGTAGTTCGTGACCGGATGGTCGTTGAAGAAGACGCTGAATAGCGTGCCGGCGCGCTGCAGCGCGTGCGGCACCCCGGCCGCGGACAGCGCCTCGGACACCAGATCACCGATGATCGTGGCGGTCTTGTCCAGCCGGTCGTACAACGCATCGTCGCAGTGCCGAAGGGTGGCCAGGCCGGCCGCGGTGGCAACCGGGTTCCCGGACAGCGTGCCGGCCTGGTACACCGGCCCGGCGGGGGCCAGCAGCGCCATCACATCGGCCCGGCCGCCGAAGGCCCCAACCGGGAGCCCGCCCCCGATCACCTTGCCGAACGTCATCAGGTCGGGAGCCCAGCCCTCGATCGCACCATCCAGGCCGTACATGCCGGCCGCCGAGACCCGGAAGCCGGTCAGCACCTCGTCGCTGATCAGCAACGCGCCGCCGGCGTGCACCAGCGCGGCCAGTTCGGCGTTGAACCCGGGCCGCGGCGGCACCACCCCCATATTGGCCGGGGCGGCCTCCGTGATCACGGCGGCGATCTCGCCCGGATGCGCGGCGAACGCCGCCCGGACCGCATCGATGTCGTTGTACGGCAGCACGATCACCTCACCGGTCGTGCCGGCGGTGACTCCGGCGGAGTCCGGTAGGGCGTACGTGGCGACGCCGGATCCGGCGGCGGCGAGTAGCGCGTCGACATGCCCGTGGTAGCACCCGGCGAACTTGACGATGCGGGTGCGTCCGGTGAATCCGCGCGCCAGCCGCACCGCCGACATGGTGGCCTCGGTGCCGGAGGAGACCAGCCGGACCTGTTGCACCGGGCCGACCCTGGCCACGATCTCCTCGGCCAGCGCCACCTCGCCGGCCGTCGGCGTGCCGAACGACAGGCCCTCGGCGACGGCCGATCGCACCGCCTCCAGCACCGCGGGATGGGCGTGCCCGAGGATCATCGGACCCCAGGAGCAGACCATGTCCACGTAGGAATTGCCGTCCGCGTCGGTGATCTCGGCTCCGTTGCCGCGCACCATGAACCGCGGGGTGCCGCCCACCGATCGGAACGCCCGGACCGGTGAGTTCACCCCGCCCGGGATCACCGCGAGCGCCCGGTCGAACAGCGCGCCGCTCTGCTCGTCGATCATGCGAACCTCCCCGACACCAGACCCTGCGCGACCTCGGTCGCCCAGTAGGTGAGCACCACATCCGCACCGGCCCGGCGGATGGCGGTCAGCGACTCGCCGATCGCCCGGTCGCGGTCGATCCAACCCCGCGCCGCCGCGGCCTCCACCATGGCGTACTCGCCGGACACCTGATACGCCGCAACCGGAACGCTGCTGATCGCCGCCGTGTCGGCCAGCACGTCGAGGTACCAGCCGGCCGGTTTGACCATCACCATGTCGGCGCCCTCGGCGATGTCCATCGCCACTTCGCGGGCGGCCTCCCGGCGATTGGCCGGGTCCTGCTGGTAGGTCCGACGGTCGCCGGTCAACGCGGAGTCGACGGCCTCCCGGAACGGCCCGTAGCAGGCGGAGGCGAACTTCGCGGCGTAGCCCAGGATCGCGGTGTCCCGGTAGCCGGCACCGTCGAGGGCGGACCGCACGGCGGCCACCTGGCCGTCCATCATCCCGGACGTCCCCACCAGGTCGGCACCGGCGGCGGCCAGTGCGAGCCCCATGTCTGCGTACCGCCGCAGGGTCGCATCATTGTCCACGCTGCCGTCCGCCGCCAGCACGCCGCAGTGCCCGTGGTCGGTGAACTCGTCCAGGCACAGATCGGCCATCAGCACGGCCGAATCACCCAGGTCGGACCGCAGCCCGGCGATCGCCGCGTTGAGCACACCATCCGGGTCGGTGGCGGCGGAACCGACCGCGTCCCGGTTCTCCGGCACGCCGAAGACCATCAGCGCCCCGACCCCCGCGGTCACCGCGGACTCCGCCGCCCTCCGCAGGGAATCCGTGGTGTGCTGCATCACGCCGGGCATCGCCTCGATGGGATGCGGTGCGCCCAGCCCCTGCTTGATGAACAGCGGCAGCACCAGGTTAGCGGGATGCAACCGGGTCTCGGTCATCAGCCGGCGCAGCGCCGGGGTGCGGCGTGCCCGCCGTGGCCGTCCGACGGGAAAGGCCGCCGTGGGCCGGAGCCCCGGCACGACAGGACCGGTCGATGGTGCAGCGGGCATGGCGATGTTCACTTTCGGTGCGAGGTGCCGGGAGTGCCGACGGCGGGGACTCTGGCCGCCGCGACACCGATCAGGGCGTCGAGCAGGCCTGTCGCGGTGGGTCGATGCGCGATCGCGGCGACCGCGATGCCGTGCTGGGCGGCGGCGTCAGCGGTCGGCCGACCGATGGCGATGACGACCAGATGATCCGGCAGCGGGGTGCCGGCCAGCGCTGTCGCGGTGCTGGGCGAGGTGAGGAGCACGGCATCGACGCGGCCCGCGGCCAGCTCACGGCCGACGGATGCAGGCACCGGCAGTGGCACGGTTCGGTACGCCCGGACGGCCGTCACCCGGTATCCCGCTGCCCGCAAGGCCTCCGGCAGGGTGTCGGCCGCCCGGTCGGAGCGGGGCAGCAGCACGGTGCGGCCCGGCGGTTCGGTCGGCCAGGCGGCCGCCAGCGCGGCCGCCGACCCGGCTTCGGGTGGCATCAGGTCGACCCGCATCCCCGCGTGCCGCAGCTCTCGGGCGGTTCCCGGACCCACCGCCGCCACCCGCGTGCCGCCACCCACCAACGGATCTCGACCGGCCGACGCATGCCGCGGTGCCGCGTCGGGCCCGTCGGATGCCGGATCTGCTGACCGGGCGTGGCTTTCGGCGCCGACCCGATCCGCGACGGACAGCAGGGCGGAGACCGCGGCGGCGGAGGTGAACGCCACCCAGTCGTAGGCGCCGGCCGCGAGATCCGTCACCGCCCTGTGCAGATCCGGCGACCCGGTTTCGGGATGGATTTCGATGAGCGGCACCAGCATCGGCTCCGCGCCGGCCGCCCGCAACAGTTCGGCCAGTTCACCCGCCCGGCCCGCCGGGCGCGGCACCAGCACCCGCCACCCGGCCAGCGCCTGGCTCGGTGCCGATGGTTCGCTCGGCGCCCCGGCCGGCTTCGCTGCGTCGTCGCGGTCCGGCGGCTTCGCTCCGGCCTCGCTCACGCCGGCCGGCCCATCAGGGCGCCCGCGCCGTCCGCCAGCAACGCCTCCGCGGTGCGCGAGCCCAGTTCCTCGGCGCGCTGCACCGGGCCCCTGGCACGGTGTTCGCGGACGTCGCGGCCGTCCGCCGCGATCACCCGTGCAGTCAGCACCAGGGTGCCGGCGACGACCGCGGCCAGGGCGCCGACGGGTGCGGCACATCCGGCCTGCAGGCCGGCCAGCAGCGCCCGCTCGGCCTGTGTCGCCGCCCGGCTCGCGGCATCGTCGATCGTGGCCAGGGCGGCCGCCATCGCCTCGTCGCCGGCGCCGCACTCCACCGCGAGCGCGCCCTGGGCCGGAGCCGGCACCATGTCGACCGCGGCGAACGTCTGTGTCACCGCATCCAGCCTGCCCAGCCGAGCCAGGCCCGCCCGGGCCAGTACCACGGCGGCCAGATCGCCGGCAGCCACGGCCGCCAGCCGGGTGTCCACGTTGCCGCGCACCGGGACCGGCCGGACGTCGGGCCGCAGCCGCAGCAGTTGCGCGGCGCGCCGCGGGGATCCGGTGCCCACCAGGGAGTTCGGCGGAAGCTCGGCCAGCGTCCGGCCGTCCGCGGCGCACAGCACGTCGGCCGGATCCTCCCGCGCGGGCACGGCGCCCAGGTGCACGGCCGGGTCCGCGGCGGTGGGCAGATCCTTGTAGGAGTGCACCGCGATGTCGACCTCGCCGGCCGCCAGCGCTTCCCGCACGGCGGTGACGAACACCCCGGTGCCGCCGATCTGCGCCAGCGGCCCGCGGTCGACGTCACCCCTGGTGCGCACCGTCACCAGCCGGAACTCCCGGCCGGTGGCGGCGGCCAGGTGCTCGGCCACCTGCCGGGACTGGGACATCGCCAGGGCGCTCCCCCTGGTCCCCACCCGCAGCACCGGGCCAGAAGTCACGAGCGGACCATCCCGCCGATTCCCGATGCCGCCAGCGCCGCAGGGTCCACATCGGTGTCCGCCCAATCGGTCACGGAGTCCGCGCCGGCCGTGGTGGGCCGGCGGGTGCGCGGGACGCAGCAGCCCGGTGGGCACAGGTCCGGCCGGGCGGGCAGCGCGGTGGTCGAGCCGATCCGGTGCGTGCGGTCGGGGGCCGCATCGGAGGATCCGGGTCCGATTCCCAGCCGCTCCAGGATCAGCTCGGCCAGCCCGGCCACGAAGTCCGGGTGGGTGCCGGGGGTCGGCACCCGATGGAACCACAATCCGTTGTCGGCGGCGGTGCGGGCGGCCTCGGTGTCCAGGTCCCAGATGACCTCCACGTGATCGGACACGAAACCGATCGGAACCACCATCACCCCGCGCTTGCCCCGTGCGGCCAGGTCGGCGATGACGTCGTTGACGTCCGGTTCCAGCCAGGGGATCTCGGGCGGACCGGACCGGGATTGGTAGGCCAGCTGCCAGTCGGGTGCCACACCCAGACCGGCGCGCACCATCGCGCCCACCGCGGTGCAGCCGGCCAGGTGTTGTTCGACGTACAGCCGGCCCTCGCCCGACGCTCCGGATGCCTCCGCCATGGACAGCGGAATCGAGTGCGTGGTGAACACCACCTCGATGTCGGAGACCGCGATGCCGCGGCCGGCGGCGGCGTGCACCGCCGCGGCGACACCGTCGGCGAACGGGCCGAGGAATCCGGCCAGGTCGTAATAGGGGCGCAGCTTGTCGATGCGCATCACGCCCAGCAGCCCGGTCTCCAGCAGCGCCCGGCCGAAGTCCTCCCGGTACTGCCGGCAGGAGGAATAGCTGGAGTACGCCGAGGTGGCCACGCCCAGCAGCGAGCGCAGCCCCTGGGCATGCGCGTCGGTCACCGTGTCGGCCAGGTACGGCGCCCAGTTCCGGTTGCCCCACAAGACCGGCACGTCCAGCCCGCGGCGCCGCAGGTCGGCCTCCAGGGCTTCCCGCAGCGCACGGTTCTGCGCGTTGATGGGTGACACCCCGCCCAGCGCCAGGTAGTGCTCGGCGACCTCGGCCAGCCGCTCCTCCGGGACTCCGCGGCCCCGGGTCACGTTGCGCAGGAACGGAAGTACGTCGTCCGGTCCCTCCGGACCGCCGAACCCGGCCAGCAGGACCGCGTCGTAACCGGCGCTCGGCGTCGGTTGTTCGCTCGGCGCTGCGCTCGCGGGGCCTGCCACTGCGTGGCGACGGCCCTCGCTCGCTCCGCCCTCGCTCCGTGCCCATGGTTCGCTCGGCGCTGCGCTCGAGGGGCCTGCCACTGCGTGGCGACGGCCCTCGCTCGCTCCGGCCTCGCTCACTCGAGCACCTCGACCACGCCGGCCTCGTCGATCCGCCGGCCGGTGAAGAAGGGGGTCTCCAACCGCACGTGCCGCCGGGTCGCGGACACCCGCAGATGCCGCATCATGTCGACGATCTCGTGCAACTGGTCGGACTCGATCGCCAACAGCCACTCGTAGTCGCCGAGCGCGAAGCCGGCCACCGTGTTGGTCAGCACGTCCGGGTGGTCCCGGCCGAGCATGCCGTGCTCGCCCAGCAGTGCCCGCCGCTCGGTCTCCGGCAGCAGGTACCACTCGTGCGAGCGCACGAACGGGTACACCGTCACCCATTGCCGCGGCGGCTCCCCGGCCAGGAACGCCGGCACGTGCGCCTTGTTGAACTCGGCCTGCCGGTGCAGCCCGATCACCGACCAGGTGGCCGCCGTGCCACGTCCGACGGCGGTAGCCCGCAGCGCCCGGGCGGCCGCCTGCAGCGCTTCCGCGGTCGGCGCGTGCCACCAGACCAGCAGGTCGGCGTCCGCGCGCATCCCGGAGACGTCGTAGAAGCCCCGCACCACCACGTCCCGCCCGGCCAGATCGCGGACCAGGGCGGTGAGTTCCTCGGCCGCCGACGCGTTGTCCCGGTCCAGCCCGCTCGTCCTGCGGTAGACGGAATAGCCCGTGTAGCGAATGATGTCGTCGGTGCCGGTGGGGTCGGTGGATGCGTCGGAGGTCATGCCCCCATCCTCCCGCAGTCCAGCGCCAGCCTCGCCGCCGAGGTCCGCGCATCGGCCACCACACCGGCCAGCCCGGTCCCGGCCACCGCGGCACCGGTCACCGCCAGATGTGGCCAGCGCAACAGGTCGTGCCGGAACCGGTCCATCTGCTGGCGCTGCCCGGCGCGCAGCGCCCGCAGCTGGTCGGGGAACCGGACCAGCGCGTGGTCGAGCAGTTCCAGGCCTGCCCGTGGCACCCCCAGAAGCTTCGCGGCATCCGCCAGAGCCAGTGCGGGATAAGCACTCTCGGGCGGGAGGGAGCCGCCGCGGCCGTACGACAGGCGCAGCACGTGCCGGCCGGGTCCGGCGGCGTCCGCCAGCCACGACCACTTGGCCGTCGCGTGGGTCAACGCCTTGGCCGTCACGCCGGTGGCTCGGGGGCTGACCAGCACTCCGGTGCCGCGAGGCGCCGCGTCCAGCGCCGGAGCCTGCACCACCACAGTGGCCAAGAGCACATCCGACGCCGGGGCGATCGGCAGCGCCGGTGCGTCATCGCCGAGCCGGGCCAGCAACCCCGCGGTGGTACCGGCCGGGGTGGCCAGCAGCACCGCGGATCCGGTCAGCCGATCCGCGTCAGCACCGCCGACTGTCACGGCCCATCCGTCGGCGCCGGTGCGAACCAGGTCGGCGACCGGCGCCGAGCAGCGCAGCGTGCCCCCGGCCGCGGTCAACGCCGCCGCCAGCGCACGGGTGAGCGTGCCCATGCCACCGGTCAGCCCGGCCACCGCGGACCCCGCCGGCGGCGCCGCCCCGCGCAGCTGTGCCACCGCCCGGGCGAGGGAACCGCTGCGGGACAGCGCGTCCCGTAGTCCCGGGGCCACCGCCTCGACATCCAGCTGCTCGGGATCGGTGGAGTAGACGCCGCCGACCACCGGCTCCACCAGGCGCCGCAGCACCCGCCCGCCCATCCGCCGCCGCACCAGGCCGCCGAGGCCGGACGCTCGGCCGACCGCCGCGGGCAGCAGCCGGTCCGCCCGGGCCCGTAGCACCCCGGCCCGGCCGATCACCCGCCGCACATCGGCCGCGGCCGGGTCGGCCGGGATGCCGAGCAGCGCGGCGGCGGGCAGCGGCGCCTGCCCGGCCTCGTGCCGCACCCACGCGGCCGACCCGAAGGGCCGTTCCACCGGCAGGCCCAACGACTTGACCAGGTCCAGCACCGCGGGGCGGGCCAGCGCGAAGGCGTCGGCGCCCCGGTCCAGCCGCAGGCCGCCGACGTGGTGGAAGCGGACACAGCCCCCCGGATCCGGCGCGGCTTCCAGCACCACGGTGCGCAACCCCCGGCGGGCCAACTCGGTGCCGGCCACCAGGCCGCCGATGCCGCCGCCGACGACGATCGCGTCGTAGTCAGGCACCGGGCTGGGGCAGCCGGTGGATCAGGTCGACCAGCCGGGTCAGGACGTCGGGATCGGTGTCCGGTGGAACGCCGTGGCCCAGGTTGACCACGTGTCCCGGGGCGCTGGCTCCGGCCGCCACCACGTCCGCCGCGTGCGCGTGCAGCGGTCCGTCGCCGGCGAACAGCATCGCCGGATCGATGTTGCCCTGCAGCGGGACCGAGCCGGCCAGGCGGCGATTCGCCTCGTCCAGCGGTACCCGGTGATCGACGCCGACCACATCCGCGCCGGCGGCGGCCAGGTCGGCCAGCAGCTCGCCGGTGCCCAGGCCGAAGTGCACCCGCGGCACCCCCAGATTCGCCACCCCGTCGAACACCTGCGCGGAGTGCGGCAGCACGAAGGCCCGGTAGTCGGCGCGGGACAGGCCACCGGCCCACGAGTCGAACAGCTGCACCGCGCTGGCGCCGGCCAGCACCTGGGCGCGCAGGAAGGCCGTGGAGGTCCGGGCCACCCAGTCGGCCAGCGCGTGCCAGGCCTGCGGTTCGGCGTGCATCATCGCCCGAGTGCGCAGCTGATCCCGGCTCGGCCCGCCCTCCACCAGGTAGCTGGCGACGGTGAACGGCGCACCGGCGAAACCGATCAGCGGGGTCCCGCCGAGTTCGGCGACCGTCAGTGCCGCCGCCCGCGCCACCGGCTCCAGCGCATCCGGATCCAGCTCCGGAAGTCGGGCGACGTCGGCCGCCGTGCGCACCGGGGCCTCCAGCACCGGGCCCCGCCCCGGGACGATCGTCACCGCCACACCGGCCAGTCGCAGCGGCACCACGATGTCGCTGAACAGGATCGCCGCGTCCACCCCGTGCCGACGCACGGGTTGCAGGGTCAGTTCTGCCGCCATGTCGGGCGTCAGGCAGGCGTCGAGCATGTCGGTGCCCGCGCGGGCTGCTCGGTACTCCGGGAGGGACCGCCCGGCCTGCCGCATGAACCACACCGGCCGCGATGCCGGCCGCCGGCCCCGATAGGCGAGCAGCAACGGCGCGGCGGAGGTTCGACCGTCCCGCAGCGGGTGCCCCGCGGGCAGGACGTCCGGCGAGGCGGCAGCCCGGGTCGGCGGTGACGGGGCGGCGAGTGGGATCGGCGGTGACGGGGCGGCCGGTGGGATCGGCGGTGAGCCGGCGGCCGGTGCACCCGTCTCCGGTGACGGACGGACGGCTGGTCCCAGCATGCGGGAATCGGGGTTTGTCATGTCACCGCCATTGTCCCAGCCGTCCGGGCGGGGCGGACACTGGAGGGAACGGACGGGCGCCGGGCACGGCGAGCTCGGCCGGGTCGGGCAAGCACGGCCGGACCGGGGCGAGCACGGTCGGCAGGGCGAGCAGGGGCCGGGGCCGACCCGCCGGTAGCCTGGATGCGTGCTCGCGGTCATCGGTGCTTCGCACCACGATCTGGAGCTCACCGATCTGGAGCGGCTGTCCGCGGGGCCCGACCTGGAGGCCGCGCTACGGGACCTGGCCGGCCGCCAGGACTCGCCGATCGCCGGCTGGGTGCTGTTGGCCACCTGCAACCGGCTGGAGATCTATCTGGACGCGGTGCGCTTCCATGACGCCATCGACGACGTGGTGTCCGCCGTCGCGGCGGCCGCCCGACTGCCCAGGTCCGAGGTCTCCGGCCTGCTGCAGGTGCGGGCCGGCTCGCCGGTAGCCGCGCACCTGTTCGGGGTCGCGTCCGGGCTGGATTCCATGGTGGTGGGCGAGGCGGAGATCTCCGGCCAGGTGTCCGCCGCGCTGCGGCGCGCCCAGACAGCCGGATCGGCCAGCCCTGTGCTGCACCTGCTGTTCCAGTCGGCCGCACGGACCGCCAAGCGCGTCGCGACGCGCACCGACCTGGGTGCGGCCGGACGTTCCGTCGCCACCGTCGCGCTGGATGTCGCCGAGCGGCGCATCGGCCCGCTGCCGGGCGCGGCGGTGCTGCTGGTCGGGACCGGCGCCTATGCCCGGGTGGTGGCGGCCGCACTGCGCGACCGGAGCTGCACCCAGGT
>DASSTH010000047.1:0-15911 GCA_035708025.1 Nakamurella sp.
AGGGTCTTGCCGGACACCGTCGCGGAGGACTGATCGGCCAACTGCACGAAGACCGGCTGGGTGCCCTTGCCGTTCAGCTTGAGCTTGTTGGCCGCGTCCTTGACGGCAGCCGGCGCACCGGCCGCGCCCTTGCTCAGGTCCAGGCTCTTCGCCAGCGTCCCCGGTCGTGCCGTGGGCGCCGCCTTGCCAGCCGCGCCGGCCGGTGTGGCGCCGCCTCCTCCTCCCGATCCCGGCGCTGCTGCCGCCGGTCCGGCGGTGAGCCCCATCGTGGTCAACAGCGACGCCGCCGCCAGCGCGGTCAGCAATCGTCTGGAGAACCTGGACTGTCGTGCCATGCGTGATGCCCCTTCGTTGCGGGCGCGAGGCCGGAGACGGGGCAGGCGGGTCGCGCGCCCCGCCGCGCCCGCCGCCCCTATGCGACGGACCCGGCCGATGTCCGTGAGCGCAGAGGCTAATGCCCGGATGCGACATTGGCCACAGCAACCCGCCACACGGGCCTTACCTGGTGGCGCTGTGTAACGGCCGTTCGAGACGTCATTCACCCGATCGCCGCCCACCGCGGGCGCTCATACCACGCCGCCTACCGCCGACCGGCCTGCGCACTGAAGGCCCGGCGCCGAGCCCAGTGGCGGCAAGACCGCCCGTTCGGCCCACACCGGGCACACCCGCAGGTCACTGCGCCGGTATCACCCGGACCGTTTGCGCGGCGATGGACCGGGCGATGCGGTCGGTCAATTCCGGATCGGGGGTGCCTTCGGTGCGCAGTACCATCACCGCCGCCTCACCGGCAAGGTCCTGGGAGATCTGGGCGGCCAGGATGTTGATCCCGGCCTCGCCGAGTAGGGTGCCGACGGTGCCCATCACCCCGGGCCGGTCGGCGTAGGTGGCCACCAGCAGATCCCCCGCCGCCCGTAGGTCCAGGTGCCGGCCGTTGACCTCCACCAGCTTGGCCACCAGGCGTTCCCCCGACAGCGTCCCGGAGACGGTGGCCGCCGCTCCGTCCGGCATGGCGGCGCGCAGCGTGACGGTCGATCGGTAGTCACCGATCTCGGGAGTGGCGGTGATGCTCACGTGCAGCCCGCGCTCCGCGGCCAGGCCCGGGGCGTTGACGAACGTCACCGCCTCGCTGATCAACGGGCCCAGCACACCCCGGACCGCCGCCAGTGGCAACACCGAGCAGTCACGCGCGGCCAGATCACCTCGGACCACCACCGCCACCTCGGCGGGCACGCCCCCGGACACGGCGGTCAGGATGGCACCCAGCCGGCTCACCAGGGTGATCCACGGCTGAACCTCGTCGTCCACCGGACCGGATGCCGCGATGTTCACCGCATCCGGCACGAAGTCACCGCGCAGGGCAAGTCGTACCGAGTGCGCCACCGCGGTGCCCGCCTTGTCCTGGGCCTCCGCCGTCGACGCGCCGAGATGCGGTGTGGCCACCACGTTGTCCAGCCCGATCAGCGGATGCCCAGGCCCCGGCGGCTCGTCACCGAAGACATCGATACCGGCGCCGGCGACCCGCCCGCTGCGCAGTGCGTCGGCCAACGCGGCCTCGTCGACCAACCCACCGCGGGCGGCGTTGACGATCAGTACTCCCTGCCGAACCATGGCCAGTTCCGCAGCCCCGATCAGCCCCACCGTCTCCGGGGTGCGCGGCAGGTGGATCGAGATCGCGTCGGAACGCCGCAACAAGGTAGGCAGGTCGACCAGCGTGACGCCCAGCGCGGCGGCCCGGGCCGGTTGCAGGTAGGGGTCGTAGGCGATGACGGTGGTGCCGAACGCCGCCATCCGGGCGGCGAACAACTGACCCACCCGGCCCAGCCCCACCACGCCGATCGTCTTTTCGGACAGCTCCACACCGACGAACGACGACCGCCGCCACTGGCCCGCGCGCAGGGAGGCGTCGGCCGCCGGGATCCGCCGGGCCACCGCCAGCAGCAGCGCGACCGCGTGCTCGGCCGCGGAGACGACGTTGGACTGCGGCGCGTTGACCACCAGCACGCCCCGCTCCGTCGCAGCCGGGACGTCGACGTTGTCCAGCCCGACGCCGGCCCGGGCCACCACCTTGAGCCGGGGCGCGGCCGCCAGCACCTCGGCGTCCACCCTGGTGGCCGACCGGACCAGCAACGCCTCAGCGTCCCCGAGTGCCGTCAGCAGGGCGGGCCGGTCGGCGCCGTCGACGTGGCGCACCCGTACTCCGTCTCCCAGCGCCCGGACCGCCGACGGTGCGAGTTCCTCGGCGATCACCACCAGCGGTGACGTGCTGTCGGGTTCGGAGATCATCCCCGAACGCTACCGAGTCGCCGGATCACCGACCGGCCGACCCGGGCGCCGCGCCACAGCTTGGCCGGCCCGGCACGGCACCGTCCGGAGAACTCCCCGGCACGCGGAGCGGCCGGCCGTATCAGGCCGCCGGAGCCACCCTCCTGAACAACGTCACACCTGCTTGGGCGATCCACTGCGCCGCCGCCGTCCGGAGTGCGAAGATAGCCGCGGGGCGGAACATCGGTGTTATCGTCCCATTCGTCCAGACCATGGGAGGACCCGATGACGAATCCGCAGCCCGGCCCGATGCCACCCCCGCAGCAGCCCGGTCCGTATTCCCAGCAGCCGTACCCGGCCTATGCCGGTGCACCGGCTGGGTATGGCGCCGCCCCGGCCCGGCCGGGGATGGTCACCGGCGCCGCGGTGCTGGCCTTCATCGTTGGTGGCCTGAACATCATCTTCGACCTGATCGCGTTCAGCGTGCTCTCCCTGGTCGGTGGCAGCTACGCGATCATCATCGTGCTGGCGCTGGTCACCGCGGCGGCGCTGATCTTCGGCGGGGTGCAGGCCATCACCGGCAAGGACGGGCGCATCCTGGTGATCGCCGCCGGAGCGGCGATCGTCATCAACCTGATCGGCATGATCATCTACTTCTCCGCAGGCAGCCTGCTGGGCCTGGTGATCCCGGTGCTCATCCTGGTCTTCATGATGAACGCGCAGTCCCGCAACTGGTTCCGGGCCAAGGGCGGCAACACCTTCTGACCCGGGCGACGAACGGCAAAACGCCGGCCCCTGGCGCGGGATCCTCCGCGGCCACGGGGCCGGCGTTCGTCTTACCGGTGGTCGGTGCCGTCGGCCGGACCGACCGCGTCCCGGCGGACGGTCCGGCGGCCCACCGGGTCAGTGCCGGGCAGCGGTGCCGGTGTAGTCGTCGTCGGAGCGCACCCAGCTCATCAACCCGCGCAGCTTGCGCCCGGTCTCCTCGATCGGATGCGCCTCCTGCTCCGCCCGCAACCGCTTGAACTCCGGCGCCCCGGCATCCTGGTCGGCGATGAACCGGGCGGCGAAGCTGCCGTCGCGGATGTCGGACAGCACCTGCCGCATGTTCTGTGCGACGTGCTCGTCGACCACCCGGGGGCCGGAGATGTAGTCGCCGTACTCCGCGGTGTCCGACACCGACCAGCGCTGCTTGGCAATGCCACCCTCGTACATCAGGTCGACGATCAGCTTCAGTTCGTGCAGGCACTCGAAGTAGGCGATCTCCGGCTGGTATCCGGCGTTCACCAAGGTCTCGAAGCCCAGCTGAACCAGCCGGGACATCCCCCCGCACAGCACGGACTGCTCGCCGAACAGGTCGGTCTCGGTCTCTTCGGTGAACGTGGTCCCGATCACCCCGGCGCGGGTGCCGCCGATCGCCTTGGCGTAGGACAGGGCCAGCGCGCGGGCGCCGCCGCTGGGGTCCTGTTCGACTGCGATCAGGTCGGGAACGCCCTTACCGTCGACGAACTCGCGGCGTACCAGGTGGCCGGGGCCCTTGGGCGCGATCATGATCACGTCGACGTCGGCCGGCGGGGTGATGTAGCCGAAGCGAATGTTGAAGCCGTGTGCGAAGGCCAATGCCTTGCCCGCGGACAGGTGCGGCTCGACCGACTCGGCGTAGACGTGCCGCTGCACATGGTCCGGGGTGAGGATCATGATCACGTCGGCCTCGGCGGCTGCCTCGGCCGGGGTGACCACGCGCAGGCCCTCGTCCGCCGCCTTGCCGCGGGAGGGAGAGGTCTCGGTCAGCCCGACCCGTACGTCGACGCCGGAGTCGCGCAGGTTCAGCGCGTGGGCGTGGCCTTGGGAGCCGTAGCCGATCACCGCTACCTTGCGGCCCTGGATGATCGACAGGTCGGCGTCGTCGTCATAGAAGATCTCGGCGGCCATGGGGATGGGGGGTCCTTTCGTCGGGTGGTGCCGTGGGTCTGTGACGGATATGTATCGGTGACGGATGTGTCGGTGCGGCTGTCAGTCTGCCCCCCGGCTCGGCGAGGTGATCGCCCGCGGTCCGCGTCCCAGCGCGACCATCCCGGACTGCACCAGTTCGCGGACCCCGTAGGGCTCGAGCATCCGGGTCAACGCCTCCAACTTGTCCGAGGTCCCGGTGGCCTCGACGGTCAGCGATTCCGGGGCGACGTCGACGATGTGCGCCCGGAACATCTCCACGATGGTGGCCACCTGCGGACGCACCGACGCGTCGGCCTTGAGCTTGATCAGCAACAGCTCGCGCTGCACGGCGGACTCCGGCGACAGCTCGACGATCTTGAGCACGTTCACCAGCTTGTTCAGTTGTTTGGTGACCTGTTCCAGCTGCAGCGGCTCGACCGAGACCACGATCGTCATCCGGGACACCGACGCCGATTCGGTGGGACCGACCGCCAGCGAGTGGATGTTGTAGCCCCGCCGGGAGAACAGCGACGAGACCCGTGCCAGCACACCGGGTTTGTTCTCCACCAGCACGGACAGCGTATGGCGGCTCACGGGTTCACTCCTCGGTCCTGGGCGATGGCATGGCGCGTTCCCTCGTCGGGCGGTCTGGTTTCCGTTCGGCAGGTAGCTCGATGACGTCGCGATTCGCCAACGGTTCTGGGCTATCTGCTAGCAATTCGGGCTGCTTGGGTGACCGCTACTCACTCTTCATCGGCGGTGCTCGTAGGTTCGATTCCGAGTTCGCTCACTTCGTTCGCTCACTCTTCATCGAACAGGGGCCGGATGTCGCGGGCGGCCATGATCTGGTCATTCCCGGTGCCGGCGGCGACCATGGGCCAGACCTGGGCGTCCTTGCCGACGGTGAAGTCCACCACCACCGGCCGGTCGTCGATCGCCATCGCCGCCTCGATGGTGGCGTCCACGTCCTCCCGCGACTCGCACCGCAGCCCCTCGCAGCCCAATGCCTGGGCCAACAGCACGAAGTCGGGGATGCGGAACTTGTGCGTGCCCAGGTCTGTGGAGGAGTAGCGCTCGCCGTAGAACAGCGTCTGCCACTGCCGCACCATGCCCAGGTTGCCGTTGTTGATGACCGCGACCTTGATCGGGATGCCCTCGATCGCGCAGGTGGCCAGTTCCTGGTTGGTCATCTGGAAGCACCCGTCACCGTCGATCGCCCACACGCAGGCGTCCGGACGGCCAACCTTGGCCCCCATCGCCGCCGGGACGGCGAAGCCCATGGTGCCCAGCCCGCCGGAATTGATCCAGCTGCGCGGCTTCTCGTAGGAGATGAACTGCGCCGCCCACATCTGGTGCTGACCGACCCCCGCCACGTACACCGCGTCCGGACCGGCGATCTCGCCCAGCCGCGAGATCACGTACTGCGGGGCCAGGGTGCCGTCCGCCGGCCAGTCGAAGCCCACCGGGAAGGTGCCGCGCAGGTCGTCCAGCTCCGCCCACCAGGCGGTCAGGTCGGCGACCGCGCCGCCCTGCTGCTCCATGGCCACCGCACCGACCAGCTCGGCGATCACGTCCCGGGCGTCCCCGACGATCGGCACGTCCGCCGTGCGGTTCTTGGAGATCTCCGCCGGGTCGATGTCCGCGTGCACCACCGTGGCGCCCGGCGCGAAGGTGGACAGCTGCCCGGTGACGCGGTCGTCGAACCGCGCCCCCAGCGCGACTATCAGGTCGGCGCGCTGCATCGCGGCGACGGCGGCGACCGTGCCGTGCATGCCCGGCATGCCCAGGTGCTGGATGTGCGAGTCCGGGAAGGCGCCCCGCCCCATCAGCGTGGTGACCACGGGGATACCCGTCATCTCCGCCAGCTGCCGCAGCTCGGCACTGGCACCGGCCTTGATCACTCCCCCGCCCACGTACAGCACGGGGCGCCGCGCGGAGGCGATCAGCGCTGCGGCGGCGGCGATCTGGCCGGCGTGCGGCCGCGCCGTGGGCCGATAGCCGGGAAGGGAGATCTCCGGTGGCCAGCGCAGCGTGGTGTCGGCCTGCAGCACGTCCTTGGGGATGTCCACCAGCACCGGCCCGGGCCGGCCGGTGGAGGCCAGGTGGAAGGCGGCCGCGATGGTCGGGCCGATCTCGGCGGGATCGGTGACGAGGAAGTTGTGCTTGGTGACCGGCATCGTGATGCCGCAGATGTCCGCCTCCTGGAACCCATCGGTGCCCAGCAGCGAACGCCCCACCTGGCCGGTGATCGCCACCACCGGAACCGAGTCCATGTGCGCGTCGGCGATGGGCGTCACCAGGTTGGTGGCACCCGGGCCGGAGGTCGCGATACACACCCCGACCCGCCCGGTGGCCTGGGCGTAGCCGGTAGCCGCATGCCCGGCCCCCTGCTCGTGCCGCACCAACACGTGTCGCACCCGATCGGAGTCCAGCAGCGGGTCATACAGCGGAAGCACGGCGCCCCCCGGGATGCCGAACACCACATCGGTGCCCAGTTCCTCCAGCGTGCGCACCACCGCCTGTGCGCCGCTGAGCTGCTCCGGCGCGATGGACGGTGCGGGCGGAACCGTCCTGGCGGGCGACGGAGGGACCACGTGAGCCGTTCTGCTGCCTGGCATACCGTCCTCGATCCGTGTCGGCCGGTTCCGTCGGCGGACGGATCCGGATGTCCGGGAGCACCCGGACAACAAAAAACCCCTCGTCACCGGATCCGGTGCCCAAGGGGTTGCGCGTCGCCGCCGGTGATCCGGCGAGGACGCGCTAGGTGATTACGAGCAGGTCACTGCGCACACCCAGACTCTAGGACGCCCGGCCGACGGGTGTCAACCATGCGGGATGGTGGTCCCAGGAAGTGGGATGCGGGCGGGCACTCCGCTCGCTGGGCCTCCGCTCACCGGCCGGGTGGCACGATGGTCGGCATGGCAGCAGCGCGTCCGGTGCGGATCCACCTGCCGTGGACCGCGGTGATCCTCCCGCTGATGCTGTTCGTGTGCATCACCCCGCTGGCGACGGCCGGCGGCGCCTGGATCGTGCTGTACGTGTTCCCGGCTGCGCTGCTGATCGGCCTGCTGCTGGCGGGCACCACCGCCACTGCCGGGACCCTGACCGCCCGGTGGACCCGCGGGTGGACCCGGCTGGCCTGGGACCAGGTGCAGCAGTTGGAGTTTCCCGGTCAGCGGTGGGCGGTCGCGGTGACCTCGGACGGCCGGCGCGTCGTGCTGCCCGGCGTCCGTCCGGCGGACCTGCCGCGCATCGTGCAGGCGGCAGGCGGGCGGCTGTTCCTGCGGCGGCGGGTGTCCGAGGGCGAGCCCGCGGCGGATCAGCAGCCGGAGCGCGCACCGGACGATCCCGACGCGCCCGGGGCGCGGGGGCCCGACGGCCGGGATGGGGTGGGCACCTCCAACCGTACGGGCGCCGCGACCGACACGAGCCCAGCCACCGGCACGGGCATGGATACAGACATAGACATAGACACAGCCACCGACTCCTCCTCGGACAGCGACCAGTCCGCCTCCCGCGTCGGGGGCTGATCAGCGCGCGGCCAGCTGCAACAGCCGACGGGCCTGCCGCACCACCGCCTCGTCCACCATGCGGCCGTCGTCACCGACCATCACGCCCTGCCCGGCAGCCAGCGCCGCGTCGAAACGGTCGACCAGCGACCGGGCCCGTGCCACGGCATCCGGGTCGGGGGTGAAGACCTCGTTCACCACTGCGAGCTGCGCCGGGTGGATGCACGCCCGGCCGAGGAAGCCCATACCCGCCAGCGCGATCGTGGACCGGCGCAACGCATCAAGGTCCTCGAAGTCGGTGGACACCGGAGCGACCGGTGGTTGCAGGTTCGCGGCGGCGGTGGCCAGCACCACGGCGCTGCGCACGGCGGCCAGCACCTGTTCGCCGGGGCCGGGGACGACCAGACCCAGCTCGGAGGCCAGGTCCGCCTCGCCGATCTGCAACCGGACCACCCGGGGGCCGGCCGCGATGACCGGCGCCGTCAGCACCGCCCTGGCCGATTCCAGCAGCGGCACCACCGCCGTCGACCCGTGCGGCACGTCGGCCGCCCGTTCCGCGCGGGACAGGGCCAGATCCACCCGCTGCAGGTCTTCGGCGGACTCCACCTTGGCCACCATGACGCCGGTGAGCACCGGATGCCACACCGCGGCGACGTCGGCCTCCCCCATCTCTCCCGGGTTGATCCGCACCCATAGCTGCGGGCCGGCCGGCCGAACACCCGCCCGGTCCGGCGCCGCGGCGTGCGGGCCCGCTTCCAGGAAGGCCCGGATCGCCGCTCGCCCAGCGTCTTTGGCATCCGGTGCGACGGCATCCTCCAGGTCCAGGATGAGCGCGTCCGCTCCGCGGTGCGCCGCCTTGGCCAGCTTGTCCGGCTGGTCGCCGGGGACGTACAGGTACGAGCGCGGTATCACGGTTGGTCCTCCACTCGGTGATCCTGCAGACGCACGGCCCGATCCCGACCAGTCTGCCGCCCCGCCTACCATGAGCAGCCGGGCAGGGTGTCCGTCGATCGATCACCGGGAGGCCGCACGTGTCCGACGGCCCGCTGTCCGGCCTGCGGGTGCTGGACGCCTCCACCATCCTGGCCGGGCCGTTGTGCTGCCGGGTCCTGGGGGACTTCGGCGCCGACGTGATCAAGGTCGAACATCCGGTCAAGGGCGACAGCATGCGCGGGCATGGTGCCGCCAAGGACGGGATCCCGCTGTGGTGGAAGGAGATCTCCCGCAACAAGCGCACCATCGGGTTGTCCCTGTCCGACCGCGACGGGGCGGGGATCTTCCGCCGGCTGGCGGCGCGCACCGACGTGCTGGTGGAGAACTTCCGCCCGGGCACCCTGGAGCGGTGGGGGCTGGGACCGGATGTGTTGCAGGCCGACAATCCTCGCCTGGTGATGGTCCGCATGACCGGGTTCGGACAGACCGGGCCGTACGCCGGCCGCGCGGGGTTCGGCACCCTGGCGGAGGCGATGAGCGGGTTCGCGCACCTCACCGGCGAGGCGGACGGGCCGCCGACGCTGCCCGCATTCGGGCTGGCGGACTCCATCGCAGGGATCGCGGCCTCCAGCGCGGCGGTGATGGCGCTGTACCACCGGGACGCCGGCGAGCACCCGTCCGGGCGCGGACAGGTCATCGACATCAACCTGCTGGAACCGATTCTCACCGCAGTGGGGCCGGGCGCCACCTACTACCAACAACTGGGAACCATCGGTCAGCGGCACGGCAATCGGTCCACCAACAATGCCCCGCGCAACACCTACCTGACATCTGACGGAAGCTGGGTGGCGGTCTCCACCAGCGCCCAGCCCATCGCCGAGCGGGTGATGCGCATGGTCGGCCATCCCGAGGTGATCGACGAGCCGTGGTTCGCCAGTGGCGCCGAGCGGGCGCGGCACGCCGACCTGCTCGACCGGTACGTCGGCGAGTTCATTGCCGCCCGCACCAGGCAGCAGGTGCTGGATGAGTTCGAGGCGGCCGGCGCCGCCGTGGCTCCCGTCTACGACGCCAGGGACATCGCCACCGACCCGCACATCCGGCAGACCGGGATGCTCACCACGGTGCCCGATGCCGATCTGGGAGACGTGCTGATGCACAACGTGATGTGGCGCATGTCCGACACCCCCGGGTCCATCCGGTTCACCGGGCGAGACCTGGGCGCTGACACCGCCGAGATCCTGCAGGGCGAACTCGGCATGACACCGGAGGAATTGGCCGACCTGGCGGAGCGCAAGGTCATCGGCTGAACATCTCTCCCGCCGCTGCGCGGTCCAGCAGGATCCGGGGCGCGGAGCACCGGTGGATGATGGTGGCCGGCCAGTCCGACCGGTAATCCGCCGCCCCGAGCACGCGCCGCGCCGAGGTTGCCTTGTGCGAGCCGGTCAGCACCATGACGGCCTGTGCGGACTGCCGCACCACCGTTCCCAGCCCGATCGAGACTCCTTGCCGTGGCACGTCTTTCAGCGTCCGCAGATGCGGAAAGGTGAGTAGGTTGTCCTGCCGCGTGGAGGCCGCCAGGGGAACCACGCGGGTACCGCCGTCCGGGTCGGCGCCCGGTCCGTGGAATCCCACGTGGCCGTCCGATGCCCCGCTGGCCAGGATGAACAGGTCCACGCCGCCGAGTTCCGCGAGCGCACGGTCGAACGCCTCCGGGTCGGCCGGATCGGGCAGCAGCACGTGGTCTGCGGACACCCGCCGGCCGGGTTCCCGCCCGGCGTTGAGCGGCTCCACCAGTTCGCGCCATGCGTAGCCGCGGCAACTGTGCGCCAGCGACGGATCGACCGGGCGGGGCGGCTCGGCGCCGTCCTGCAGGTACTCGTCCATCATCACGATGACCAGTTCCGAGAGGTCGGCCCGGGTGCCGATGGCCCGCGGCAGGGCCCGGAACGTCGGCGTGGGTGTGCGCCCGGCCGGGCAGCCCAGGACCAGTCGTGCCGGCGGTCGGCCGGGCGCCACTCGCAACCGGGCGGCGATCTCCGACGCCAGCGCGACGGCCAACTGCTGCGGGTCGGGAAAGACGGTGACGGGAGTTCCCGCGGACGAGGTCACGGTGCTCCTTCACAGGGTGCTGGCGGGGCCGGCGGCGGTGGTGGCCCCCGGAAGGAACGGGGTACCGGCTGGGCCATTGTCGCCCGCCGCGACCCTGGCGGCCGCCCTGCACCCGATGGGCCCCGGAGCAGCGCCATGGCCACGTACCGTTGAGCGCGATGAATCCGCCGCGCCGTCCCGCCCGCCGCCGCCGAAGAATGCCTGCCCTGGCCGTGGCCGCTGCGGCGCTGGTAGCGACGGTGGCCCTGGCGGCGGGGTGCGCATCCTTCCCCGACTCGACCCCCACCTTCACCGTGCAACCTTCGCTGCGGCCGAACGAGGCGACGCCCGTCACCCCGACCCCGCCCAGCGGGAGCACCAGCAGCCCATCCCCCTCGCCGTCCAGCGGCACCCCCAGCCCGCCGGACAGTTCGGTGTCGACGTCCACCCGCAAGGACCCATGCGCCCCGACCGACCCCGCGGTGATCGCGACCTGCCTGACCGCACCCTGGGGGCTGGCCCCGCTGCCGGACGGGCAGTCCGCGCTGGTCGGCGAACGCACCACCGGCAAGATCCTGCGGGTCGCGGCGGGCCGGCAGCCCGAACTCCTCACCACGATCGACGGGCTGGACACCTCCGGTGGGGGTGGCCTGCTGGGCATCGCGCTGTCGCCGTACTACCCGGAGGACAGCCTGGTGTACGCCTACGTCACCACCGCGACCGACAACCGGATCCTGCGCATCGCCCCGGGCGAACGGCCCAAGGCGATCTTCACCGGGATCCCCAAGGGTGACGAGCACAACGGCGGGCCGATCGCCTTCGGCAGTGACCGCATGCTGTACGTCGCGACCGGGGACGCCGGTGACGCGGCCACCGCGAGCGACCCCTCGTCGCTGGCCGGCAAGGTGCTGCGGCTGGACGCCTTCGGCAAGGCCGCGACCGGCAATCCCGACGGCTCAGCGGTCTACGCGTCGGGATTCACCGACCCGACCGGCATCTGCCCGCTGCCCGGCGGTCCGGTCGGCGCCCTGGACCATCGCAGCACCGGAGACCTCTTGATCCCGGTGCGCAAGGGCAAGGACTACACCAGCACCGCCTCCGGCGACACGCTGTGGATCTACCAGGCCGGCGACGGGGGTGCGGTGGACTGCGCGGTATCCGCCGGATACCTGCTCAGTTCCTCGCTGCAGGCGAAGAAGGTGACCAGCATCCAGATGACCCCCAAGGGCGGGTTCACCGGATCGCCGCAGGACCTGATTCCGGACGAGTACGGCCGGCTGCTGACGATCGTCACCGGACCCGGCGACCTGGTCTGGCTGACGACGTCCAACAAGGACGGCCACGGCAAACCGGTACCCAGCGACGACCGGGTCATCGTGCTTCCCGCGGCCGGTGGCGGCGGGGGTGGCGGCGGACCGGACTGAGGCCCCGGCCGCGCAGCACCACGCGTCGGCGGTCGGATCCGGAACCGCCGGCGCCGCAGCGTTACGGTCGGACAACGATCAGTCGGGGCGCGCAGAAGCCGGGAGCCGCCGGCGGTAGGTTCACCTGGCGCGGGACCGTCCCGGTGCGGAAGGAGTCGCCTGTTGGCCACGGGCTGGACCGTGCGGCGCACGGGGGCGCGCCGGCCGGTCGTCCTGGCCCTGGCCGCGCTGATCGCCGTCACCTCGTTCCTGCTGGCCGGCATCGCCGGGTTCGGAACCCGGGTGGGCACCGTCGGTTTGCGGGACTACCTGCGGGCCGCCGACGGTACGGACGTCTCGCTGCAGGCGCAGACCCGCTTGGTGTCGGATGCGGCCGGCCAGCGGCGGGCGGCCGACGCCCTGTTCGGCCGGCTGTTCGCCGGATTGCACGTCGATACCTTCCGCAGCGTCACCCTGCCGCCGGCTCCGGTCACGGCCACCAGCCGGTCCCCGCAGGCCGCCCCGAACGGCGCGCCGACCATCCGGCTGGCCTTCTTCGACGGCCTGGCCGAGCACGCCCACGTGCTGTCCGGGGCGTGGCCGGACACGAACGCCCCGCCGCCCGCCGGGCAGCCACAGCCGGCGGCGTTGCAGCAGTCCGCCGCCCAGGCGTTGGACCTGACGGTCGGGGACACGCTGTCCATCGGGAACTCGGACCGGACCACCTTCACCGTCGCGGCCATCTGGGCACCCGACCGGCCCGGCGATCCGTTCTTCACCGCGGACGCCGCCGCGGCCAAGGGCGCCGACGCGCTGGCCGCCGACCGCGCCGCCGCCGGCTTCCTGATCGCGCCGGAGGCGGTGATCGTTGCTCGTGCGGCCTCCGGCAACTCCGCCGTGCTGGCGAACTGGACGATCGTGCCGGACGCCGATTCGATCGTGCCGTCCGAGATCACCGCCCTGGCGGCGGCCGTGGACCAGGTGCCGGCGGCGTTCGGCCGGGAGCCGGGACTGGCGCCACAGGGTTCGCTGACCGCCGGCCGGCTGTCCAGCACACTGCGCACCGTCAACCAGTCGGTGACGGCCGCCCAGGCGGTGGGCCCGGTGCCCTCCCTGCTGGTGGGCGCGATCAGCCTGCTGATGCTGATCCAACTGGCGCGGCTGCTGGCGGTGGAACGGCGCAGCGAGACGGCGCTGATCCGCTCCCGCGGCGCGTCCGCCGGCCAGCTCACGCGGATCGCCGTCGTGGAGGCCGCGGCGATCTCGCTGCCGGCCGCCGCGGTGGGTGCCGGCGTCGCCGCCGGGGTGCTGGCGCTGACCGATGCGGTGGTGCCGGCATCCGGCTGGGCGATGGTCGCCGCGGTGGCGGCGGTCGGGGTGGTGGTGACGACCACCCCCGCGGTGCACCAGGCCCGGCTGCCGGCCAACCGGCAACAGATCGACGACTCCGGCCGGGTACGCGCGCTGACCGCGACCGGCACGGTGCTGCTGGTGCTGATCGCGGCCGGCGTGTCGCTGTGGCGCTTCCTGCGTACCGGTTCCGCCCTGGTGGTCGGGGCGGACGGCAGCACCCGCATCGACCCGATCGCGGTGCTCGCCCCGGCCCTGGTGCTGATCGCGGCGGCCGTGCTGGCCGGCGTGCTGTTCGGTCTGGCCGCCGGCGGGGTGGAGGCCCTGGCCGCTCGCGGCCGCGGACTGGGGACCGCCTTGGCATCCCGTCAGGTCGCCCGGCGCGGAACGGTCTTCGGCGTGATCGTGCTGCTGGTGGCGATCGCGCTGGGCAGCGTGGCGGTCGCGGCCACCTACTCGCCGACCCAGGCGGTCGACCAGCAGCAGACGGATGTGCTGCGCAACGGTGCTCCGCTGCTGGTGCAGCTTCCGGGCGTGGACCCGGTCGCGCCGCAGCAGTACCGCGACCCGGTCGGAGCGGTGGCCGGTCTGGGGCCGGTCGGCGACGCGGTGACCGCCGTGCAACTTCCGGTCACCGTCGGCGGGACCGCCGTGTCGCTCACCGGCGTGGACGCCGGCCGGCTCGCCTCGGTGGTCCCCAACGCCCCAGGCACCTTCGAGCCGGACCGGCTCGCCCCGGCGCTGCGCACCGACCCCGCCGGATGGCCGCTGCCCGACGGGACGACGGCGGTGACGCTGTCCCTGGGCATCGCCGCCGCCTGGTACCCGCCAGGCACGGTGACCTCCCATTCCGACGGTCCCCCGACCCAGGCGCCAGGCGGCCCGGGCCCGGAGGGACTGACCAGTTCGGTGGATCTGTCCATCTGGGTGCAGGCCCCGGACGGCGCGCTCGCCCGGGTGCCCGCGGGGTCCGTCACCGGCATTCCGGTGGCGCCCCTGCCGCCCGGCACCCCCACCGACGCCGACGTCACCGCGACCCTGTCCGGGCTGCAGCCGGGCTCGCGACTGGTGGCCCTCGACCTGGCGACACCCAGCGCGAACGACCCGATGGCGGTGGACCTGGCGGTGCACTCGGTCACCGCGACGACCGGCTCCGGCGACCGGCCCATCGACATCGCGGCCGGGACGTGGGCGCCGCAACCGCAGCCGCAGGCCACCAACGAGTTCATCAGCCAATTGCTGCGCTACACACTGGCGCCGGCCAGGTCCGGCGTCGGGCTCAGCGGACCGATGCCGGCCGGACAGGTCGGCACCGCCCGGTTGACTCCGACCGGCCCGGCAACCCTTCCGGTGGCGATCGACCGGCGGCTGGCCGACCAGCTCGGCCTGCAGCTCGGGGATTCCGTCACCGTCGCCCTGGACGCCGCCCGGCAGTTCCCGGCCACGGTGGCGGCCATCTCGCCGCTGCTCCCCGGTGACGTCGACGCGCCCCGGGTGCTGGCCGACATGTCCTCGTTGCAGCGCATGCTGCTGCGCAGCACACCGGACCTGCCCGCGGCGAACCAGTTGTGGATACGGCCGAACCCCGACGCCACCGATGCCGCGGCCGCCGCGATCAGGCCGCTGGTGCCCGCCACCGCGACCATCGTCGGCGCCAACAGCCGCTCCGCCCAGGCCTTGCTCGCGCCCACCGCACTGACCCTGTGGTTCGGCGCGGCCGGCGCGCTGCTGCTGGCGGCCATCGGGGTGGCCAGCGTGATCGCCACCCTGTCCCGGTCCCGGCGCGGTGAACTGGTGGTGCTGCGATCGGTCGGGATCACCGCGCGAGAACAGGCCCGCTCCCGGCGCCGGGAACTGCTGGCCACCGTGGCATCCGGCTGGCTGCTCGGCGTGCTGGTGGGTGGGGCCGCGGTGCTCACCACGGTGGCCGGCCTGGCCGGCTCGGCGATCGTCGGATCGCTCGGCGTCACCCCCACCTTGCACACCCAGTGGGCGGTGGCCGGCATCCTGATCGGGGTGCACGTCGTGATCGTGATCGCGGTGGTCGCGGTGCACTCGGCCCGTCTGCGGCGCCAAGTGGTGCGCTCCACCCCCTCCGAGCTGGTGCTGTAGGCGTGGGCGCCCCCGTCATCGACCGGCCGGCCCCCGGCGCGACCGCCGAAACCCGGTGGCCGGGTAGCCGGCTGGGCGGAGCGATGTTGTTGCTGCGCCTGCGACGCCCGGTGCGCGGTCCGTCCTTCGTGGTGGCGCTGCTGGTGCTGGCGGTGGCCGCGCTGGTGGCGGCCATCCCGAGCGTGTTCGCGACCATGACGGCCAGCGAGATGAACCAGACGATCGAGCAGGCCCCGCCGACCTCGCGATCGCTGATCTCCCGCACCGCCGGCGAGATCGTCACGCTGCCGTCCCTGGATCCGTCGACCTCCGGGCTCAGCCC
>DASSTH010000048.1:0-2415 GCA_035708025.1 Nakamurella sp.
GCGGCGTACCACTGGCCCAGCACCCCGGCCAGGCCCAGTACCGCCACCATCACGGCACCGGCCACCCCCATGGGAAGCAACAGCACCAGCAGCCCGCAGACCACGCCGACCCCGGCGGCGCCGGTCATCAGCGGCGACGCCACCCGGTTGGCCAGCGCGAACGCCTTCTCGCTGGCGATCGCGGCGGGCGTGTGCAGTCCCAGCCGCCCGGACCGGTCCAGGGTGCCGATCCGGCCGCGATAGCCGGCGACGCCGGAGGGCACGGCCAGTAGCAGCAGCAGGACGGCCAGCGGCACGGTCAGCGCGAGTGGTGCGGGGGACACGCCTACCGATCCTAGGCGGGCGCGGCGCGGATGCCGCGCCGAGGGAGCGCCGGGGTAGCCCCGCCCGGCGGCAAACCGGCTCGCCATCGATGCACGTCACCGGCGTATGATCGGCCCGTGGCGTGGGTGCAGTTCCTTCCCGAGCCGCGCTGACCCGACCGGACCGCACCGGTCGCGGGCGGCGCGGCGATCCCTCCTGAGACCAGGAGGGATTTTTTGTGCCCACAGGGCGGAGGTGACGAGCCAGTCATCCCCGCCGACCAGGACGACAGGCAGGACGACACGATGACTCGGACCACGAGCGACCACACCAGCACCGCGAGCCCGGACGGCGCGCCCGACACCGACGCCACTCCCCCGTTCCGGTACACCGCCGCGCTGGCGAACGAGATCGAGGCCCGCTGGCAAGACTTCTGGGAGTCCCACGGCACCTTCCACGCCCCGAATCCGGCCGGACCACTGGCCGATCCGGACCGCCCGGTGCCGGCCGACAAGACCTACGTGCTGGACATGTTCCCGTACCCATCCGGCGCCGGGCTGCACGTCGGCCATCCGCTGGGCTACATCGGCACCGACGTGCTGGGCCGCTACCTGCGGATGACCGGCCGGAACGTGCTGCACACGGTCGGATACGACGCCTTCGGCCTGCCCGCCGAGCAGTACGCGGTGCGCACCGGCACGCACCCGCGCACCACCACCGAGGCCAACGTCGCCCGCTACCGGGCGCAGCTGCGCCGGCTGGGCTTCGCGCACGACGCCCGGCGCAGCGTGGCCACCACCGACCCGGCGTTCTTCCGCTGGACGCAGTGGATCTTCCTGCAGATCTTCAACTCCTGGTTCGACCCGGACGCCAACGCCGCCCGGCCGATCCAGACCCTGGCCGACCAGTTCGCGGCCGGCGCCCGCCGCACCCCGGACGGCCGGCCGTGGTCCGAGCTGACCTTCGCCGAGCAGCAGAAGATCCTGGCCGGCTACCGGCTGGCCTACATCGACGAGGCACCGGTGAACTGGTGCCCCGGCCTGGGCACGGTGCTGTCCAACGAGGAGATCACCCCGGACGGCTACAGCGAGATCGGCAACTTCCCGGTGTTCCGGCGCAACCTGCGCCAATGGATGATGC
This sequence comes from Nakamurella sp., assembly GCA_035708025.1. GTDB lineage: Bacteria > Actinomycetota > Actinomycetes > Mycobacteriales > Nakamurellaceae > Nakamurella. The sequence goes on from DASSTH010000048.1 coordinate 1,444, forward strand.
GAATCACCGCCTACGCCGACCGGCTGGTCGACGACCTGGACCGGCTGGACTGGCCGGAGTCGGTGAAAGCCATGCAGCGCAACTGGATCGGCCGGTCCACCGGGGCGCGCATCTCCTTCCCGGTGCTGTCCGAGGCGGGCGTGGCGAAGGGCCCGGCGGCCGCGTCGTGGGACGACGTCACCGCCCGGATCGACGTGTTCACCACCCGGCCGGACACCATCTTCGGCGTCACCTACATGGTGCTGGCCCCGGAACACCCGCTGGTGGACCGGATCGCGGCCGAGCAGTGGCCGGACGGCACGCCGGCCACCTGGACCGCGGGGGCTCCGGACCCGGCGCGGGCGATCGCCGACTACCGGCTGGCCGCCTCCCGCAAGTCCGACCTGGACCGGCAGGAGAACCGCGACAAGACCGGCGTGTTCACCGGCGCGTACGCCGCCAACCCGGCCAACAACGCGCTGCTGCCGGTGTTCATCGCCGACTACGTGCTGATGGGCTACGGCACCGGGGCCATCATGGCGGTCCCCGGCCAGGACGTCCGCGACTGGGACTTCGCCAAGGCCTTCGACCTGCCGATCGTGCGGACCGTCCAGCCGTCGCCGGACCACGACGAGGACACCGCCTACACCGGTGACGGGCCGGCCATCAACTCGGCCAACTGCGAGGTGTCACTGGACGGGCTGGGGGTGGCCGAGGCCAAGCAGCGGATCATCGAGTGGCTGGTGGGCAAGGGGTTCGGCGAGCAGCAGGTGCAGTACAAGCTGCGCGACTGGCTGTTCTCCCGGCAGCGCTACTGGGGCGAGCCGTTCCCCATCGTGTACGACGCCGACGACGTGGCCATCGCGCTGCCCGAGCAGTACCTGCCGCTGGAATTGCCCGAGGTGGAGGACTACTCGCCGCAGGCCTTCGACCCGCACGACGCCTCCTCGACACCGGTGCCGCCGCTGGCCCGGGCGACCGAGTGGGCGACGG
>DASSTH010000049.1:0-5733 GCA_035708025.1 Nakamurella sp.
CGTCGTCATCGCCCACATCCACACCGTCCCCGGACGGATCCGCCGTGCCGCCGGGCGGACCCATCGCTCCGCCGGGCGGATCCGCGGCTCGGCCGGGCAGATCCGCGGCTCGTCCGGGCAGATGGTCTGCGTCACCGGGCAAATCCTGCGCACTGCCGGGCGGATCTGCCACGCGGTCGGCTCCTCGGCTCCCGCGGCCGCGGCGCGGTCCGAGCACCGGCACGGCAAAGCCCATCAGCACACCGGCCACGGTGGCGTGCACCCCGGACGCATGCATCAGCCCCCACGCCGCCAGCGCGAGCGGCACCAGCAGCCACCACGACGTCATCCGGCGTTGCACCGCGATGCCGAAGCCCAGCAACGGGATCAACGACAGTGCCAGGAACTCCGGATGCAGCTCGCGGGTGTAGAACAGCGCGATCACGATGATGGCCAGCAGGTCGTCGACCACGGCCAGGGTCAACAGGAAGGTGCGCAGGGCGACCGGGAGGTGCGGGCCGATGACGGCGAGAACCGCCAGCGCGAAAGCGATGTCGGTGGCGGTGGGAATCGCCCACCCCACTGCTGCCCCGGGCTCGCCCATGCTGGTCAGCAGGTAGATGCCGGCCGGCGCCGCCATGCCCGCGATGGCCGCGACCACCGGAACCACGGCGCGGCGAGGATCACGCAGCTCGCCCGCGGTGAACTCCCGCTTCAGCTCCAGGCCGGCCAGGAAGAAGAACAACGCCAGCAGGCCGTCCGCGGTCCATTGCTGGATCGACAGGTCCAGGTGCAGGGCGGCCGGCCCGATGCGCAGATCGCGCACCGCGGCGTAGGCCGGTTCCAGCGGCGAGTTGGCCAGCACCAGGGCCACCAGCGCGCATCCCACCAACAGCGCGCCGCCCACCGTCTCGGTGCGCAGCAGCGCCGCGACGCGCCGGCGCTCCGGCAGCAGCGACCTCATGCGACGGCCGGTCACCAGGGCAGCCTCATGTCGGCGGCGAGCGGAACACGCCCGCCGGGTCGGTCTCCTCGTCCATCAACACCAGGACCTCGTCACCGGCCTGCAGTTCGGTCGTGCCGCGCACCTGCACCAGCCGGCCCCGCCGGGACACCAGCGACACCCACGCCGACTCGCTCAGCGGCAGTTCGGCGATCGCCACCCCGTCGGCGGCCGAGCCGGGTGCCACCACGTAGCGCTGCAATCCGGTCGGCTCGTCCCGGAATCGCATGCCCAGCGCCCACGGCTCCGGTTCCACCACCCGCATCGGCACCCGGCACAGCCGAGCGACCGTCGGCACCAGGCCGCCCTGCACCACCACCGACACCAGCACCACCAGGAACACGATGCCGTACACCCGGTGCCCGTCCGGCTCCCCGGCGGTCAGGATGAACATGGCCAACAGGATCGGCACCGCGCCCTTGAGCCCGGCCCACAGGGTGAAGATCCTCTCCCCCCAGCGCAATCGCACCGGGAGAAGCAGCAGACCGACCAGGATCGGGCGGATCAGCAGGATCAGGATCCCGGCCAGCGCCAGGCCGACCCACAACTCGTCGGCCCGGATCAGGTCGTGCAGCGTGACGCTCAGCCCCAGCACGGTGAACGCCACGATCTCGGCCAGGCTGCCGATGGCGCCGGCGAACCGCTCGATCTCCCGCTTGTAGGGGGCCCGGGCGTCGCCGATCAGGATGCCGGCCAGGAACACGGCGAGGAAGCCGGAACCGTGCGCGAGTGCCGCCAGGCCGTAGATCAGCGGCGCACAGGCCAGCGTGCGCACCGGGTACAGCGCACCGTTGGGCAGCGGAAGGCGCTTGATCAACTGCAGCAGCCCGTACCCGCCGGCCAGGCCGACGGCGCCGCCCACCACCATCTGCAGGGCGAACTCCGCCGCGCCGCTGCCCAGCGCCTGCCACCCGCCGCCGGTGGCGCCCAGCAGCGCCACCATCAAGGCGATGCCCACCGGGTCGTTCGCCCCGGACTCGCCCTCCAGGATGGTGCCGGTCCGGCCGGCGATCTCCCGCCGGCCCAGCACGGAGAACACCACCGCCGGGTCGGTGGGCGACAGCGCGGCACCGATCAGCAGCGCGAGCCGGACGTCGAACCCGAACACCAAGTGGGCCACCGCGGCCACCGCGGCGGCGGTGACGGCGGTGCCCGCCAGGCCCACCCAGAGGATGGAGCCGGCGGACGACCGGAATCGCCGCCAGCCGATGTGCATGCCGCCGTCGAACAGGATGAAGATCAAGGCGACGGTGACGATCCGTTCGTCCACCTCCGCCGGGATGTCCCGCAGTCGGGGGAAGATCTCCGACGCCACCGCCGCGCCCACCAGGAACAGCGCCGGGGCGGGCACCCGGATGCGCTGGCTGAGCCTGCTGGACAGCGCGGCGACCAGCACCACTGCCGACACCAGCACGATCGCCAGGCCGAAGGTGTCCAGGGTGCTCGCGGACGGCATAGACAGCACCCGACCCTTCGGCTCGTGCGGACATCCCACTTGCCGACCAGGCTTCCCGGCGCACCGAATGGCCAGTGTAGTGGCCCCGGTGCCGGCGGTCGGACCCGCTGCGAACCTCGGGAAGTCAGCGGCTCTGCGGTCCCGGCTACCGCACCCGGCGCTCGGCGATCACCGAGGCGTAGTACCGGCCGGAGTCCTTCACGGTGCGCCGACCGGTCGGGTAGTCCACCCGCACCAGGCCGAACCGGGGCGGATACCCCAGCGCCCACTCCCAGTTGTCCAGGAACGACCAGTGGTAGTACCCCCGGACGTTGGCGCCGGCGGCGATCGCCTCGGCCACCGCGCCGAGGTGGCCGCGCAGGAACTCGACCCGCCGCGGATCGTGCACCGCGCCGTCCGGCCCGGCATCCTCGTGATACGCGGCCCCGTTCTCGGTGATGTACACCAGTGGTGAGCCATAGTCGCGCTCCAGCCGCAGCAACAGGTCACGCAGACTCCACGGGACGATCTCCGAGCCGATGTCGGTGACCGGGGCACCGGCCGGCGGCGGCACCACCTGCCAGCCGAACGGGTCCGGCTCGGCCACCGACCCGGACATGATCCGCCGGGTGTAGTAGTTGACCCCCAGGAAGTCGAAGCCGGTGCCGATGATGTCCATGTCGCGGGCGAACACCATGTCCATGCTCACCCCGGCCCGGGCGTAGTGCTCCACCATGTCGGCCGGGTAGCCGCGGCCCGCCACCGGATCCAGGTACCAGCGGTTGACGTACCCGTCGGATCCCCAGGTGGCCGCCGCGTCCTGATCGGAATCGGTCGCCGGGTAACACGGCAGCAGGTTCAGCGTGATGCCGACGCGCAGCGCGGGGTCGATGCCGCCGAACGCCGCATGCGCCAGCCCGTGCGCGAGCAGCAGGTGGTGCCCGACCCGGACCGACTCGGCCAGGTCGGCATGGCCGGGCGCGTGCAGGCCGAGCCGGTGCCCGCACAGCGCGATGATCCACGGTTCGTTGATGGTGATCCAGTCCGGCACCCGGTCGGCGTACCGGCGTGCGACCACCTCGGCGAAGTCCGCGAAACGCGCTGCGGTGTCCCGGTTGTCCCAGCCCCCGGACTGTTGCAGCGCGCTGGGCAGGTCCCAGTGGTAGAGCGTGGGGAACGGTGTGATGCCGGCCGCCAGCAGGGCGTCGATCAGCCGGTCGTAGTGGTCCAGGCCGGCCGCCAGGCCCGGGCCGGTGCCGTCCGGTTGGATCCGCGGCCAGGCCAGCGAGAACCGGTAGCCGCCGACGCCCAGTTCGCGCAGCAGGGCGACATCGTCCAGCGCCCGGCGGTATCCGTCACAGGCGACGTCCGCCGTGGAGCCGTCCTCGATCTTGCCGGGCAGCGCGGCGAAGTCGTCCCAGATGGACCGGCCCCGGCCGTCCGCATCCGGGCTTCCCTCGATCTGGTAGGCGGACGTCGACACCCCGAACACGAAGTCGTCCGGAAACGTCCCGGCTGCCGTCATGGCCAGTACCCCTTCTCCAGCTCCATCAGGTCGGGCCGGCCCAGCGCATCCTCGCAGGCCAGCAACAGCACGCCAAGGCACCAGGAGTGCGACAGGGTGAGCAGCATGCCCTTGGGCTGGAAGCACTCGGTCTGGTAGAACCGCTCACTGGCCATGCCGAGCCGCGCGTTGAAGTCGCCGTCTGCGCGGGCGATGAACTGCCGCAGGCAGGCCAGGGTCTCCGCCGCCCGCTCCGCATAGTGCGGGTCGCCGCACGCCCGGGACAGCTCGGCCAGTTCCGCGGTACACATCAGGCCGTAGCTGTGCAGGTGCTGGTTGGACGGGGATGCCTGGTCCGCGCCCCGGGTGGCGAAACCGTAGTCGCCCAACAGAGTGTGCGGGTCGAAGCCGGTGTTGTAGATGTAGCGGAAGGTCAGCATCCAGTCGGCGCCGTGCCTGGCCAACTCCAGCCATTCCCGTTCGCCGGTGGCCCGGTACAGCGCCGAGTACGCCAGGATGGCCGCCACCCCGTCCTCGGAGGTGGGCGCCAGGTCGACGTCCTCCGGTGCGCCGCACAGGGTCTCGTGCCGGACGTACCGGGCGTAGTAGCGGCCGGCGGCCCGGGCGGCATCCAGCCAGGCGGGTTCGTCCAGCGTCACGGAAGCCTCGGCCAGCGCCGCCACCCAGGTGAGTCCGGCGGCCCCGGCCCGGCTGAGCACCTCGCCGGTGAGTGCGTGGTACATGCTGCCGGGGTTGCCGTCGGCGTCCATCCCGGCGGTGGCCAGGGCCAGCGTGCCGCGCAGCGCGACCTCCCACTGCGGGCGGCTGCGGCCTGCGGCGTGTTCGTCGGCGATCGCCCGGGCGGTGAACAGTGCGGCCTCCGCCAGGGTGCGGGCGTGCAGGCCGTGCCGCAGCGGTGTCCAGCTCTGCGTCCATCCGTGCTGCAGGCTCCACCGTCCCCAGAACGAGCCGCAGGGTGCCAGGTTGCCGCAGATGGTGTCGATGACGTGCTGCCCGGCGGCGACGTAGTCGTCGTTGCCGATCCGGCGCCCATGCCGGATCAGTGCGCGCGCGTACGGGATGCCGCTGACCCACGCGACATGCATCTCCGGACGATCCGGCTGGCCCATGGCCTCGCCGCCGATGTCCCGCTCGAAGGCGGCGGTCTCGTACAGGGCGCCGTGTTCGGGGTGATAGTGCCAGCGGTGCAAGCCGTAGGCCGTCAGTTCGGCGGCCCGCTGCAATCCCACCCACGGCCGTACCGGGGCGGTGAGCACCGATGCGGCGTGCAGGCTGCGCAGGATCGGAGCGTAGGAATGCCGGTCGGGCCCGAAGGTGAAGACGTCCAGCAGCACAGTCCGGCGCTCCCCCGGCTGCCACCGGTGCAGCTGGGACAGCGGAGCCTCGCCGTACGGGCGGCCGCGGTAGCTGACCGGCCGCTCGGCATACGGGAAGGACAGCCACACCTGGGATCCGCCTGCGGCGTACCGGAATCCGATGCCGGTCATGCCCAGCTCGGTGGTCTCGGCGGCGGCCATGGCTAGCCCGGCGCGACCGGTCCAGGCGAACACCGCGGGCACCGCCGACCGGTCGGCACGGAACTCCCAGTGGTCCGACACCAGCCCGGCCGGATCCGCGCCGTCGGGCCGGAACGAAGGGAACACCCGGCCGCAGCCGTCCGGCCGGTTCAGTCCGTAGAACAGGCCCGGGATCATCCAGAAGGGCACCTCGGCTCCCGCCAGCGGGGCGCTGATGACGATCCGCGCGTCCAGCGGATCCGCTGCGGAGCAGGAGATGTCGCAGGTGACCCGG
>DASSTH010000050.1:0-6304 GCA_035708025.1 Nakamurella sp.
CCGACCTGAGATTGTGTGCATCTGCGGCTCGACCCGGTTCTTGGACGAGATGCATGCCGCGAACCGTGATCTGACCTTCGCAGGCGTCATCGTCGTCGCGCCAGGCGCATTCTCACCCGCCGAAGCGCGGATGATCACCCGCGAGCACAAGGCCGCGCTGGATGCCCTTCACCTGCGCAAGATCGACTTGGCTGACCGGGTACTGGTCGTCAACCCGGGAGGGTATATCGGCGAGTCCACGAACAGGGAGATCGCATACGCCCGGGCCAGTGGCAAGCCGGTATCGTTCACAGACCCGATCTGACCGGCAGAAGCGCGGTCGCTACGCGTTCAGCTGGGCCAGCAGATCGTCGAGCTGACCGAACGTCTCGTGCGTCGCATCGGCGGCGCCGGTGCCGGCCGCGTCGAGGGCTTCCTTCGAGGGATAGACCTCGACCAAGGTGAGCAGCGTGTTGCCGTCCCTGTCCTCGAACGTGACCGTGGTGACGGAGCTGTTCTGGCCACCTTCATCGTTCGTCCACACGATGCGCGAGTGCGGCGTCACCTCGAGATACCTGCCGAAGAACACCATGCCGTCGCCGAAGTCGAGGCGGTAGCTGCCGCCGGTGCGCGCGTCCATCTCCAGGGAGTGCAACGTCATGCCCATCGACCGCGGAACCCACCACCTTCTGAACAGCTCGGGCTTGGTCCACGCATCGAACACCAGGCGCGCGGGTCCGTTGAACGTGCGCGTGACCACAAGTTCACGATCCGACCTGCGTTCCACGGTCACGAGATTCCGCTTGGCCGCGGGATCGCTGATGCTGCTTGTGTTCATCGATCTGCTCCTGACGTTTGAGGTCTTCGACGATGTCGTCCAGTGCGCTAAAGCGCGCATCCCACAGTTCCTGATACCGCTGGATCCATGCCGCCACTTCCTCGAGGCGGCGCTTGCCGATGCGGCAGTTGCGTACCCGCCCGACCTTCTCGGTGGTGACCAGGCCCGCGCGCTCGAGGACGCGTATGTGCTTACTCATGCCGGTGAGCGTCATGTGAAACCTGTCGGCGAGATCCGTGATGGAGGCTTCGGAACCGCCGAGCCGCTCGAGCACGCCTCGCCGCGTCGAGTCGGCCAGCGCGGCGAACGCGGCATCAAGGTGGCCCTGCTGATACTGAACCATATAGTTCAGTATTTAATCATGCGGCTCCGCAGCACACAAGAGGTACTTGGATCGCCCCTCGTCGCATCCTTGAACGACCGCGCGCCCCCGGCGATACAGGCGCCGGCTTCGGGATCCGCCAACGGAACTCGATCGAAGTTCTGAGGGCACGCAGTTACAGCAAACTTGGTCGTAGGGCGAACTGGCGGGATTGAGTGCGCGAGCACCACCGGCGTCTGCGTGGGGAGAGCCTCCGACCCGTCAAGTTCTGTGCCTGATGCACAGGCGGATGACTTCGTGCCTGCGGCTCGTCCGTGACGCGCCACCCGCAGCTTCGGACGACCAGCGCATGCTCGTCGGAATTGGGGCTGTAGCCAGGCAGAACGTGGTCGGGGTGGCGGGATTTGAACCCACGGCCTCTTCGTCCCGAACGAAGCGCGCTACCAAGCTGCGCCACACCCCGATGACCGCAGACGAGTCTAGCCGATCCCGAGCCGCGTCCCGACCAGGGTTTCAGCGGCGGGCGGCGGGTTGATGCGCGGCACCCTTGAACGGCGCCAGACGCTGCTTGCAGTGCGGGCCCAGGGCGGCGGTGTCCAGGTCAACCGTGCAGTCCGGTACCCACCCGCGCCCAGCCGACCTCCCCGTACCGATCGTTCGGCACGCCCGCCACGAATGCCTGCGCCACTTCCGGCACAACGGTCGGCAGGCCCGCCGCGGTAGGAGAAGTTCAGCCGCACCGCGACCGCGGCGACGCAGGCCCGGGCCAGCCTGGCGGCGACCAGCTCCCGCCGGGCCGAGCGAACCTCGATCAGGTCCGCGGCACCAGGGTCAGCAGGGTGGCCTCCGGCCGGCAGAACAGCCGCACCGGCATGTACGGCGAGTTGCCCAGCCCGGCCGAGACGTTCAGCCACATCCTGGAGCCCCACCGGGACAGCCCGCGGGCCCGGGACCGGTCGATGCCGCAATTGGTCACGATCGCGCCCACGCCCGGCAGCCGCACCTGCCCGCCGTGGGTGTGCCCGGCCAGCACCAGGTCGTAGCCGTCCGCGGCGAACGCGTCCAGCAGCCGGGGCTCGGGGGAGTGCGTCACCCCGATGCGCACCACCGCGTCGGCGTCCGCGTCGCCCTCGATGGCGGCGTAGCGGTCCCGGTGGGTGTGCGGGTCGTCGACCCCGGCCAGCGCGATCCGCTGGCCGCGCACGGTCAGCGGCGCACGCCGGTTGGTCAGGTCGATCCATCCCCGCTCGGCCTGCGCCGCCCGAAGGTCCTGCCACGGCAGCCGCGGCCCGCGGCGGACCGGCCGGGACCGGGTGAAGTAACGGTGCGGCGACTTGGGGGTGGGGCCGTAGAAGTCGTTGTTGCCGAACACGAACGCCCCCGGCAGGTCCAGCAGGTCGCCGAACGCCGCCACCGCGGCGGGCACCGATGCGGCGTCGGACAGCGTGTCGCCGGTGTTGACCACCAGGTCGGGGCGCAGATCGGCGAGGGCGGCGACCCACCGGGCCTTGCGCCGCTGCCGCGGCAACAGGTGCAGGTCGGACAGATGCAGCACCCGGATCGGCCAGGCGCCCGCCCGCAACACCGGAACCTGCACCCGGCGCAACGCGAACCAGTGCCGTTCCACCAGGCTGGCCCAAGTGGCGGTGACGGCGCCCGCGGCCAACACCCCCGCCGCCAACCGCGCCCAGTGCCGGCCGGCGCCCGCCGTGCCCGTCACCGCAGCGTTCCGGTCGCCGCAGGCGCTAGCGTCACCGCAGGCACCGGCGTCGCCTCAGGCACCGGCGTCGCCTCAGGCGGCGTCGCCTCAGCCGCCGACGTCACCGGAGGCGCCGGCGTCACCGCAGCCTCCTGCGTCACCGCAGCCTGCTGCGTCACCGCAGCCTCCGGCGTCGCCGCGGCCGCCCCGTCACCGGTGTTCACGCGTCATCCGCCGGAGCCGCCCTGCCCGATGGACACCGTGAGGCTGATCGGGGTCCCGGGCAACGCCGCCTGCTTGGGGTTCTGGTCGACGACGGTGTTGGCCGGTGCCGCGTACTTGTCCGAGTAGACGACGTTCGCGGTCGGCACGGTGAACCCGTGCGCGATCAGCTGCTGCTTGGCGTCGGCCAGCGACAGGTTGATCACATCGGGCACCTGGGAGGTGGGCAGGCCGGCCAGGTAGCGGGTGTTGGACACCGGGAACGGGGTGTCCGGCTTGCCCTGGTGCAGCGGCGTCATGGCGGCCAGCCAGGTCTGCGCCGGTACCGTGCCGCCGGCCATGCCGTGACCGCCGTTCGCGTCGGCGAAGCTGCACGATCGCACCGGGTCGATGCACATCGAGGTGGGCCGGTTCAGGTAGTCCCAGGTCATCACGGCGGCGCTGTAGTACGGCGTGTAGCCCAGGAACGCCGAGGACTTGTACTCCTGGGTGGTGCCGGTCTTGCTGGCCGAGTCCCGGGTCCAGTGTGCGGCCTGGGCGGACTTGTAGGCCGTGCCGTCGGAGTTGTGCATGTCGCCGTGCAGCGCGTTGGTCAGGGTGTGCGCCAGTTCCGGCGGCACCGCCTGTTCGCAGCCCTGCTGCTTCCAGTGCACCTGGTTGCCGTTCCGGTCGGTGATCGACTGCACCGGGGTCGGCGGGCACCACACCCCGTCGGAGTCCAGCGTGGCGCCCACGTTGGACAGTTCCAGCGGGCTGACCGGAGACACCCCGAGGGTGAACGAGGCGATCTTCTGCGCGGTGATCTGCTGCTCGTAGGTCGTCCCGGTGCCGGCGAACGCCCGGTCCACGTCGCCGGCGTCCAGCAGGTAGCCGCGCAGGCCGAGCTTGACCGCCATGTCCGCCACGTTCTTCAGCCCGACCTGGTCCTCCAGGGCCACGAACGCGGTGTTCGGCGACTCGGCCAGCGCCTGGGAGATGGGCATGGACGCCGCGAAGGTCCCGGCGTTGCCGAAGGGGTGGGACGGGACCAGCGGGCTGGTGTATTCCTTGGGCACGTCCACCACCGCGTTGACCCCCAGGCCGAGGTTCATGGCGGCGGCCACCGTGAAGATCTTGAACACGCTGCCGGCGCCGAGCGGGGCGAACGTGGTGGTCAGGCGCTGCACCGTCTCGCCCTTGTCGGCGTCCAGCCCGTACGGCCGGTTGGCGGCCAGCGCGAGCACCTTGCGGGTGCCGGCGCCGGGCTCCACCACCGCGATGATGTTGGCGATCCGGGCGGCCTGCTTGTCGGTGGGGTTGACCGTCTTGCGCACCGCCTGCACGGAGGCCTTCATCACCGCCGGGTCCATGGTGGTGGTGATGGTGTAGCCGCCGCGGGCGATCTGGTCGTAGTCGATGCCGGCGTTGGTCAGGTAGTCCAGCACGTACCGGCAGAAGTAACCGTTGGTCTCGTGGCCGTCCGCCTCGATGCAGCCGTTGGGCGTCGACGTGGCGTTGAGGTCCTGGCCGATGCTGCGGCTCTGGGCCTCCTTCATCTTGTTCTGCGAGATGTATCCGTCCCGGGCCATGTCGGCCAGCACCAGGTTGCGCCGCTCCAGGGTGACGTCGCTCTGGCTGCCCACCAGCGGGTTGTACTTGTTCGGGTTGTTGATCATGGCGGCCATCAACGCCGCCTGGGACAGCGACAACTGGTTGGCGGGTACGCCGAAGAAGTGCTGGGCGGCCGCCTCGGCGCCGTAGGTGTTCGGCCCGAACGCCACCAGGTTCAGGTAGGCCTCCAGCACCTGGTCCTTGGTGTGCGACTTCTCGTACATCAGGGCCATCTTGGCCTCGCGCAGCTTGCGGATCGGCGTCTGCGCGATGGCGTCGGCCTTCTCGGCCGGCGTCTTGGCCGCCACTAGGTACAGATAGTTCTTCACCATCTGCTGGGTGATGGTCGACCCGCCGGAGATCGGGTCGCCGGCGGCGTTCTGCAGCAGTGCCCGCATGGTGCCCTGCCAGTCCACCCCCTTGTGCAGCTTGAACCGGCGGTCCTCGATGGAGATGACCGCCTTCTGCAGGTAGTCGGAGATCTCCGACAATGGGACCCAGGTTCGGTTCTGGTCGTACAGGTAGGCCAGCGGATTGCCATCCGCGTCGGTGACAGTGCTGCGCAGCGGCAGCGTGGACATGTCCAGTGACGAGGTGTTGGCCGACTCGATCGCCTCGGTCACCTTGTTGGCGGCCAGCCCCAGCCCCACCGTGTAGGGCAGCAGCAGCCCGGCCACCAGGATGCCCGCCATCACCGTGGCAACGAGCAGCTTCGCCAGGCCACCGAGGATGCGCACGTCGCCGAGGGTACCGGTGCCGCCGTCACATCCCGGTCACGTTCGGGTGGACCTGCGCCCGCGGAGAAACGCCGGGGGCCATCCGGGCGATGTGTCGGTTGTATCAGCCCACCGCTGCGTTGCTCCTTGCGAGCGGTGGGAGTCCGTCCCCACCGCAAAGGCATGGAACTCACTGGAACGAAACGAACGCGTCGGTCGTCTCAAGGGCCAGATGGGTCATCAGGGGACCCTTCTCACAGCCCAGCGGACACGGGGAGTCATCCCTACCGCCGACGCCCGAAAGGGAGTGAACACGATGACCGCACGAGGCCTGCGGATCGTGCAGGACACGCAAGACCGGTACCCGTCCCAGGATGCCGACCCCACGCCCGGGGCGGTGATGACGGCGCCGGTGACGATCGATCCGGCGACCCCCGATCCGCTGGCCGCGGCCACGTTGACCGCCGCGGCGGCGGCGCGGCTGGCGCCCACCGCCGAGGAGCGGACCTGGACCGCGAAGGCCATCTGCGCCACCGGTGACCCGGACCGGCTGTTCGTGACCGGCGCCGCCCAGCGCGAGGCCGCCAAGCTGTGCCGGGGCTGCCCGGTGCAGATGGAGTGCCTGGCCGACGCGCTGGACAACCAGGTCGAGTTCGGCGTCTGGGGTGGTCTGACCGAGCGGCAGCGCCGCGCGCTGCTCAAGCGCCGGCCGGACGTGGCCAGCTGGCGGCTGGTGCTCGAGCAGGCCAAGACCGAGGCCCGGCGCGGCGTCGCCAGCTGATCGATCCGATCGGCCGCGGGCGGGTCGGTATTCGCGGCTGAGCGCTGCCCGATTGCCCGTCACCGCCCGGCGAGGGCTGTGTGATTGCCCGTCACCGTCCGGCGAGGGCTGTGTGATTGCCCGTCACCGTCCGGCGAGGGCCCCGCCGACCGCGCGC
>DASSTH010000051.1:0-15226 GCA_035708025.1 Nakamurella sp.
CAGGATGCCCCGGCCGCCGCAGTGCGGGCAGGGCTCGGAGAACGCCTCCACCAGGCCCAGACCCATCCGCTTGCGGGTCATCTGCACCAGGCCGAGTGAGGTGACCTCGGCCACTTGGTGCCGGGTGCGGTCCCGGCCCAGGCACTCGGTCAGCCGGCGCAGGACCAGCTCCCGGTTGGACTCCAGCACCATGTCGATGAAGTCGACGACGATGATCCCGCCGATGTCCCGCAGCCGCAGCTGCCGCACGATCTCCTCGGCGGCCTCCAGGTTGTTGCGGGTGACGGTCTCCTCCAGGTTGCCGCCGGAGCCGGTGAACTTGCCGGTGTTGACGTCGATGACGGTCATCGCCTCGGTGCGGTCGATCACCAGCGAACCGCCGGACGGCAGATGCACCTTGCGCTGCAACGCCTTGGCGATCTGCTCGTCGATGCGGAAGGCCGCGAACACGTCCCGGTCGCCGACGTAGCGGCTGACCCGGTCGGCCAGTTCGGGTGCGACCGAGAGCACGTACTCCGACACCGACTTCCAGGCCGCGTCGCCGTCGATCAGCAGCCGGTTGATGTCGGAGTTGAACAGGTCCCGGATGACCTTGATCAGGGTGTCCGGCTCGGTGGACAGCTGGGTGGGAGCCGTCGAGGTGCGCTGGGCGGCGGCGGAGATCTCCTCCCACTGCGCCTTCAGACGCGCGACGTCCCCGGCCAGTTCCTCCTCGCCGACCCCCTCGGCCGCGGTCCGGATGATGACTCCGGCGTCCTTGGGCACGATCCGGTCCAGGATCGCCTTCAGTCGCTTGCGTTCGGTGTCCGGCAGCTTGCGGGAGATCCCGGTCGCGCCACCACCCGGCACGTACACCAGGAATCGTCCGGGCAGCGAGATCTGGGTGGTCAGCCGCGCGCCCTTGTGCCCCACCGGGTCCTTGGACACCTGCACCAGCACGGTGTCGCCGCTGGACAACGCGGTCTCGATGCGGCGCGCCTTGCCCTCCAGCCCGGCGATGTCCCAGTTGACCTCCCCGGCGTACAGCACGGCGTTGCGGCCCTTGCCGATGTCCACGAACGCCGCCTCCATCGAGGGCAGCACGTTCTGCACCCGGCCCAGGTAGACGTTGCCGATCATGGAGGCGGACCCGCTGCGGGACACGAAGTGCTCCACCAGCACGCCGTCCTCGAGCAGCGCCACCTGGGACAGATCGCCGCGCTGGCGAATGGCCATCACCCGGTCGACCGACTCCCGCCGGGCCAGGAACTCCGCCTCGGACAGGATCTGCGGGCGACGGCGGGAGTCCCGGCTGTCCCGGCGACGCTGCCGCTTGGCCTCCAGCCGGGTGGAACCCTTCACACCCTGCACGTCGGATGCGGACGACCGCGGTTCCCGGACGTGCACCACGGTGTCGTCCGGATCGTCGTCGTGCCCGTTGTCCGCCGAGCCGGAGCGACGCCGCCGCCGGCGCCGCCGGCGCGACGAGCCACTCTCGCCCTGCTCGGAGTCATCCTGGTCCGGACCGGTGTCGCCCCCGGCGCCTTCGGTGGCGTCGGCGGTGCCGTGGCCGTCACCGGGCTCCGCGGTTGCGTCGCGGTCCTGTTCCGCCTCGCGGTCGGCGGCCTCCTCGGCGGCGTCACCACGACCGCTGCGCCGGCCCCGGCCGCGGCGCCGTCCGCTGCGCCTGCCGGTCTCGGCCTTCTCCCCGCCGGCCTCGGGCTCCGCCGTGCCGTCCCCGCCGGCGCCCGACCTGCCGGCGCCCTCGGTGTCGGCGGCCTCCGCGTCGGTGACGGACTCCGCGGTCCCGGCGGTGTCGCCGGTGTCGCCGGACGCGGACTCCGGGGTGTCCTCGGCGTCGGTTCCGTCGTCCGCGGCGCGACCGCGACCACGGCGTCCCCGGCGGCGCCTGCGACGCCCGTCGTCACCGTCACCGCCCGGCGCCTCGTCCCGATCGCCGTCGACGCTGGGTGGCTGGGTGTCGCCGGAGCGGGCGTCCCGGGTCGCGCCGGCCGAGGTCTGCTCGACAGGCGCGGATGCTGCGGATGCCGCGGATGCCGCGGATGCCGCGGATGCCTCTGCGGTCCGGTCCTGGACCGGGCCGCCGGCCGCCAACACCGCGGCGACGGCGGCGTCGGCACCGGCGTCGCGGCGGGATCCGGCCTTGCCACGGCCCCGGCCGCCGCGGGTCTGACCACCGCGTGGCTTGCCACCCGGTGCCGCGTCACCGCCTGCCGTGCCGTCGGGCGCCTCATCGCCGGCTGCCGGTTCGCCGGGTGCCTGTTCACCGTGTTCTTCGTCGCCGCGCGCCTTCCGGCCGCGTGCCTGCCCGACGCGGCTCTGGCGCCGGCTGCCTGCCGTCGCCCGCTGCCGCGCGGACGCGCCGCCCTCGCCCGACTCGGAGGCGGTGGGGGCTTCCGATGGCGGGGCGGTGCGGGCCTCGTCCCGATCAGCCGTCGGCTGGGCGGCCGGTTCGGCCTCGGCATCCCCGTCACCGGCGCCGAGCAGCGATGTCAGCAGCGCCTCTGCGGCCTCCCGGTCGATGGACGAGGATGCCGAGCCCACCTCGACGCCGGCTGCCGCCAGCGCCGCGATCACCTGCTTGGAGTTCAGGCCGGCCCGGCGGGCCAGTTCGTGCACGCGCACCCGGGCGGGCAGGTCGGCGAGCGCCCCGGCCAGGTCGGTGGCTGTTCCGGGTTCGATGGAAGACGTCATTGTCAAGAGTCCTCTCCCGCGCGGCTCCCGGGCGCGTGTGAACGCGTCCGCACAGGAACTGCAGCGGAAATCGTGTCCGCCGCACCGCGAGGCGCGACGGGAAGTCAACTGGTGGTCCGTTCCACCGCGGGCCGCGGTCACGCCCGGACTCGCCCGGCGCGGCGGCTGTCACCCGCGCTCGCCTGGAACGGTGCCTGTCACACACCGGAGTCCGGCACGACCGGCCGTGCGGCCGGATCGGAGTACGGGCCGGGTTCCGCCCGACGCCGTACTCGCTCAGTATCCCACACCGCGCGCTCGGGCGTCGGCGAGCCCGCCGGCCGCGTCGTCGCGCACGGGCGAACCGCCCGCTCAGGTGAGCAGCAGCTTGTCCAGCCGCCGGGCCGCCACCACCACGCCGACCGCGGCCATCGCCACGAAGTAGGCCGCGTGACCCAGCATGCCGATGTCGATCGCGCCCAGGGTCAGCCCGCGGATCAGTTCGATGCCGTGGTACAGCGGCAGGCACTCCACCAGCACCTGCACGGCCCGCGGATACACCGACAGCGGATAGAAGGTGGTGGAGAACAGGAACATGGGCATCAGCGCCATGGTGACCCAGTCCAGGTGCTGGAAGGTCTTCAGGAACGTGCAGACCGCCATGCCGACCGCGGCGAAGCCCAGCGCGATCAGGATCGCCGCCGGCACCGCCAGCACCGCCCACGGCGAGTACACCAGTCCGAGCGCGGCCATCACCACCTCGAAGGCGACCGCGTAGGTCGCCCCGCGGCCCAGCGCCCAGCCGATCTCGCCCAGCGCCACGTCCATCGGCCCCAGCGAGGTCGCCAGCATGGCGTCGTAGGTCTTGGCGTAGCGCAGCTTGAAGAACACGTTGGTGGTGGAGTCGAACACCGCGCCGTTCATCGCCGAGGTGGCCAGCAGCCCGGGAGCGATGAACGCCGCGTACGCCACCGGCCCGGTCGGGCCCTGCACGCTGCCGATCAACGAGCCCATGCCGGCGCCCATGGCCAGCAGGTAGAACAGCGGCTCGAAGAAGCCGGAGATCAGCGTCCACTTGAACGACTTGCTGGTGTGCAGCGACCGCTCCAGCACCACCCGGGACCGGCCGGCGTACAGCTGCAGCGGTATCACCCGCAGCAGCAGCGGGGCCGGGCCTCGCCGTACCTCCGTGGGCTCCCCGGACTCGATCGTCACCGCCATGTCTCCCCCTAGGACGCCAGCCGCAGTTCGAACCGCCGGCGGGTCACGGCGAAGCCGGCGGCGAACAGTGCCACCAGCACCGCCAGGTGCACCGCCACCCGCCACCCCGGCAACCCGCCGAGCGCCGCGTCCCTGGCCAGTTCGTTGCCGTGCCACAGCGGCGAGCACACCGCCAGCCAGCGCACCGCCCAGGGCAACTGGCTGATCGGGAAGAACGACGCGGAGAACAGCGACATCGGGATGACACCGAACCGCAGCACCATGTTGAACGCGGTCGGCGCGTCGTCGTCGATGGTCGCCGACAGCGCCAGGATCCACACCCCGCAGGACATGGCGGTGAGCACCGCGACCGGGATCATCAGCACCCCGGCCGGTCCCCCGGCGGCTCCGAAGGCCAGCAGCACCAGGTAGTACAGCACCGAGGACAGCGCCAGCCGGGTGGAGATGTACATCACGTGCGCGTCGGCCGCGATCGCCGGCGTCACCGGGGTGGCGGTGATCCCCCACAGGGTGCGCTGCCACTTGATCCGGCCGAACGTGCCGAACGCGCACTCGCCGAAGGCGATCTGCAGGGCGGCGGCGCACAGCAGCGCCGGCGCGATGTAGTCGACGTACCGCACCCCGCCCAGCACCGCGGTGCCCCGGGCGTTGACCAGCGAGCCCATCCCGAGGCCGAGCGCCACCAGGTACAGCAGCGGCCCGCCCACCGCCTCGGCCAGACCGGACACGAAGTACGGCCGCCACTGGCGCAGCAGGTACTCCCACACCCGCACCCGGTAGGTCCAGGCACTGGCCGGGTGGGAGCGGGGCGTGCGGGCGGCCGGCGCCGCCGCGACGAGGTCGGCGGCCATCTACTCCACCAGGCTTCGGCCGGTCAGGTGCAGGAACACGTCCTCCAGTGTGGAGCGGCGCACCAGCGCCGACACCGGCTCGATGCCGGCCGCGGCGACCGCTTCCATGGTCTCGTCGCCGTGTTGGGTGTACAGCAGCAGCCGGTCCGGCAGCACCTCCAGGCGGGGCACCAGTGCGGCGGCGGCCGGCTCGGCGGCCAGTTGCCGGCCGGGCTCGAACCGCAACTCCACCACCTCCCGGGTGGAGTACCGGGCGATCAACTCGGCCGGCGAACCCTCGGCCACGATCAGCCCGCCGTCCATCACCACCAACCGGTCGCACAGCTGCTCGGCCTCGTCCATGTAGTGCGTGGTGAGCACCAGCGTCACACCTGCCTGTTTGAGCCGGAACAGCCTGTCCCACAACACGTGCCGAGCCTGCGGGTCCAGGCCGGTGGTCGGCTCGTCCAGCAGCAGCAGATCGGGCTCGTTGACCAGCGCGCGGGCGATGGTCAGCCGGCGCTTCATCCCGCCGGACAGCGAGGTGACCTTGGTGCCGGCCTTCTCGGTGAGCTGGGCGAACTCCAGCAGTTCCGCGGCCTTGGCGCGGCAGTACGCCCGGGAGAACCCGAAGTAGCGGGCGTAGATGTACAGGTTCTCCCGGACGGACAGTTCCTCGTCCAGGTTGTCCTGCTGCGGCACCACGCCCAGCCGGTCCCGGATGCGCACCCCGTCTCGCCCCGGGTCCATGCCCAGGATGCGCAACTCGCCGCCGCTGCGCGGGGAGGTGCAGGCGATCATCCGCATGGTGGACGACTTGCCGGCGCCGTTGGGACCGAGGAAGCCGAAGGCCTGCCCGGCGGGCACCGTCACGTCGATGCCCTTGACGGCGTGCACCGTGGCGCCGCCCTTCACCTGGAAGCTCTTGGTCAGCCCGCGCGCCTCGATCATCGGTGACGGGACGGCAGGGCGCGCGAGGTCGGCGGCGGATGGCCCGGGACCACCACCGGGCACCGCTCCCGTCACCGTGCCGGACCCGCTCATCTCGCTCACGTCAGGCAACGGTACCGGCGGGCACCGACAGTTCCGATCCGATTTCCACCGCGGCCGACGGCGCTAGAATGCGACAAAGGCCATGTCGCGCCACGGATCGGCAGGGTTGCGGCGTGCCGGTACTCCGGGAGGACACCATGCGGACGCGCCGCGTGCTCGCCGGTCTGCTGACCGGCGCCGCCGCCATGCTGGCGCTGCTGCTCGTCCCGGTCGCCTGGGCCGGAGCGGCGGAGGCGGGCGCCGCGACGGTGACGGAGAGCACGGCGATCGCACCCTCCGGACCGACCGGCAGCGCACAGCCGATCGCCCTGGCACACACCGGTCTGGACCTGACGATCCCGGTCCTGGTGGGCCTGGGGATCTTCGCGGCCGGCACCCTGCTGGTGGCGTGGGCGGTGCTGCGGGGGTCCCGCTCCCGGCACGCGGGCGGCTGACCGGCACCGCCGGCCCGGCGCGGTCAGCCCAGCTGCGGGAACCACAGCGCGATCTCGCGCTGCGCCGATTCCGGCGAGTCCGACCCGTGGACCAAGTTGTACTGGGTGATCAGCGCGAAGTCGCCGCGGATGCTGCCCGGGACCGCCTTGTCCACCGGGTCGGTCCCACCGGCCAGCTGCCGGAACCCGGCGATGGCCCGGTCTCCCTCCACCACCGCGGCCACCAACGGCCCGCCGGTGATGAACTCCACCAGGGAGTCGAAGAACGGCTTGCCGTCGTGTTCGGCGTAGTGCCGGCGGGCCAGTTCGGCGTCCACGGTGCGCAGGTCCATGGCGGCCAGCCGCAGGCCCTTGCGCTCGATCCGGGCGATGATCTCACCGACCAGGCCGCGCGCCACGCCGTCCGGCTTGATCAGCACCAGCGTGCGCTCTGTCACGTCGCTTCACTCCCTGTTGGTCCGCTGTCCCCGACCGGTCCGTGCCTGGCGCACCGGCCGGTCCCGGGTACGGCCCGCCACCGGGGCGAGCCGTCGGCAGACTACCGGTCGGCCGGACCGGGGTCGTCCGGTCGGGGTAACAGGCCGGCCCCGGCCCGCCGCCGGTACTCCCGGCGCATGTACAGCACGGCACCCCACACCAGGGCGAACACGATGCCCATCACCCCCAGCGGCCCGCTGATCAGCCAGCAGGCGATCAGCAGCACCTGCAGCGCGATGATCACCGGCACCGCGAACGGCCGGGAGATCACCGCGCAGCAGGCCAGGTGCGCCGCGGCCAGGGCGCAGATCAGCCCCACCCCGACCGGGCCGGCGCCGTTGCCGGTGTTCGCCGCCACCGGGATGCCCAGCAGGATGACGATCGCCTCCAGCACCAGCAGGGCGGACATCGCCCCGCGCAGGCCGCGTTCCGGGTCGGCCGGCCGGGCGGCCGGCGTCGGGTGGTCCGGCCGGGGTCCGGGAGCGGGCTCCGTCACGCCGGCTCCAACCCGGCCAGCGCCCGGCCGTCGCCGGCGGACACCACCGACCCGGTGATCAGCACGCCGGCCCCGGCGGCGTTCTCCGGATCGTCCTCGGCCAGGTCGACCGCGAGCGCGATCGCGGCGTCCATGCGGTCCGCGGTGTGCACCCGGGACTCGCCGAAGACGTCCTCGGCCAACTCCGCCAGGTCGGCCACCGGCATGGACCGCGGTGACGAGTTCACCGTCACCACCACCTCGTCGAACGAGTCGGCGAGCGCCTCCAGGATGCCGCGCACGTCCTTGTCGGCCATCACCGCCAGCACCCCGACCAACCGGGTGAACGAGAACTCCTCCGCCAGCGCGGCGGCCAGCGCGGTGGCGCCATGAGGGTTGTGCGCCGCATCCACGAAGATGCTCGGCGAGGTGCGGACGCGCTCCAGCCGGCCGGGCGACGCCACCGCGGCGAACCCGTCCTGCACCGTCCGCTCATCCAGCGCCCGGTCCCGCCCGGCACCCAGGAAGGCCTCCACGGCCGCCAGCGCCACAGCGGCGTTGCCGGCCTGATGCGCCCCGTGCAGCGGCAGGAACACCTCGCGGTACACCCCGGACAGGCCCTGCACGGTCAGCAACTGGCCACCCACGGCGATGTCGCGTTCCAGCACGGTGAATTCCGAACCGAAGCGGGCGACCGTCGCGTCCTGCTGCACCGCCCGGCGCAGGATCACCGTCATCGCCTCGGGCTCCTGGGCGCCGATGACAGCGGTGGCACCGGCCTTGATGATCCCGGCCTTGTTACCCGCGATGGATTCCAGATCGGGGCCGAGGTAGTCGACGTGGTCCACCCCGATGGGCGTGATCACCGCCACCGCGGCGTCGGCCACGTTGGTGGAGTCCCAGGTACCGCCGATGCCGACTTCGACGATCGCCACGTCCACCGGCGCGTCGGCGAAGGCCGCGAACGCCATCGCGGTGAGGATCTCGAACTTGCTCAGCGGCACGCCCCCGGTGCGCTCGCTGGCGGCGTCGACCATGTCGACGTACGGGGCGACGTCGCCGAAGGTCTCCACGTACCGCTCGTCGTCGATGGGGCTGCCGTCCAGGCTGATCCGCTCGGTGACCTTCTGCAGGTGCGGCGAGGTGAACCGGCCGGTGCGCAGACCCATGGCGGTGAGCAGGGCGTCGATCATCCGGCTCACGCTGGTCTTGCCGTTGGTGCCGGCCACCTGGATGACCGGGTAGGCCCGTTGCGGATTGCCCAGCAGGTCCAGCAGGGCGGTGATCCGTTGCAGGGTCGGCTCGATCCTGGTCTCCGGCCACCGCCGGTTCAGCGCGGTCTCGACCGCGTGCAGGCTCAACGGCGGGGAGTCCGGTACCAGTTCGGAGGTCTCGTCGTCCAGGTCGGCGGTGGGGCCCGTCGGTCCGTCACCGTCGCCGTCCGCGGGGAGGCCGTCTCCGAGGGCGCCGTCCGGAAGGGGGCGGCCGGGCAGCGGCCCGTCCGGAAGCAGGTCGTCCGGCAACAGGTCGTCCGGGCGTGACTCATCGGGATCGCGGTCGAACGGGTCGCCGGGATCGCCGGCGCCGCCCGTCACGCCGATCCGTCCGGCGTGCCCCGCCGATCCGGTGCGCCGTCGCCGCCCGCCAGGCCGCCCAGTTCGGCGAGCCGGGCGGCCAGCCGCTGCACGTCCGATGTCGCGGCGGCGTGCCGTTCCCGGATGCCCGTCACCACCTTCTCCGGTGCCTTGGCCAGGAACGCCGCATTGTCCAGCTTGCCGGCGGTCTGGGCGAGTTCCTTGCGGGCGGCGAGCAGATCCCGTTCCAGCCGCGCCCGTTCGGCGGTGACGTCGATCGCCACCGAGGTGTCGATGTGCACCGTCACGGTCCCGAAGGACAGCGGCACCGGCAGCGCGGCGGTCGCGGCGAAACCGTCGTCCGCGACGGACAACCGGCCCAGCGCCCTGGCCTGGTCCACCACCGACTGCGCGGCCCTGGCCGAACCGGGAGCCACCTGCGCGGCGTCGATCCGGGCCGGCACGCGCCGGCCGGCGGCGACCCCCTGGTCGGCCCGGAACCGGCGGATCTCGGTGACCAGCCGCATGATGTCGGCGACCTCGGCGGCCGCGGCCGGGTCGGGCTGCCGCCCGGTGCTGCCTGGCCAGGGCGCGGTCACCAGCGTCTCGCCGCCGGTCAACTGGGTCCACAGCGACTCGGTGACGAACGGCACGAACGGGTGCAGCAGCTTCAGCAGTGCGTCCAGCACGGTGCCGAGGACGGCCCGGGTGCGGTCGGCGTCCTGGCCGCCGGCCTGCAGCGGGGCCTTGGCCAATTCCACGTACCAGTCGCAGAACTCGTCCCAGGCGAAGTGGTAGAGCCCCTCGGCGGCCTTGGCGAACTGGAAATCGGCCAGCAGCGACGTCGTCTCGGCCACCACCGCGTCCAGCCGGTCCAGGATCCAGCGGTCGGCCGCCGAGCATCCGGCCGGATCGACGGGCGCGTCCGGCACCGCCGCGCCGTTGAGCAGCGCGAACCTCGTGGCGTTGAACAGCTTGGAGCAGAAGCTCTTCGCACCGCGCACCCAGTCCTCGGCGATGGCCTGGTCGGCGCCCGGGTTCGCCCCGCGGGCCAAGGTGAACCGCACCGCGTCCGCGCCGTAGGTGTCGATCCAGGCCAGCGGGTCGACCACGTTGCCGCGGGACTTGCTCATCTTGCGGCCGCGCTCGTCGCGGACCAGGCCGTGCAGGGCCACCACGTGGAAGGGCTGCACGCCGTCCATGGCATACAGGCCCATCATCATCATCCGGGCCACCCAGAAGAACAGGATGTCGTACCCGGTCACCAGCACGCTGGTGGGATAGAAGGCCCGCAGCGTGTCGGTCTGCTGCGGCCAGCCCATGGTGGAGAACGGCCACAGGGCCGAGGAGAACCAGGTGTCCAGCACGTCCTCGTCCTGCGTCCAACCCTCGCCGGGCGGCTGCTCGTCCGGGCCGACGCAGCGCATCTCGCCGTCGGGCGAGTACCACACCGGGATCCGGTGCCCCCACCACAACTGCCGGGAGATGGTCCAGTCGTGCATGTTGTCCACCCAGTCGAAGTACCGGGCGGCCATCTCCGGCGGGTGGATGCGGGTCCGTCCGTCTCGCACCGCGTCGCCGGCCGCTTCGGCCAGCGGACCGACCTTGACGAACCATTGCAGGGACAGCCGGGGCTCCACCACGTCGTCGGACCGGGAGCAGTGTCCCACCGAGTGCACGTACGGAATCTGCTCGGCCACCACCCGGCCCTCGGCCGCCAGCGCGGACTTCACCGCGACGCGCGCCTCGAACCGGTCCATGCCATCGAAAATCGTTCCGGTTCCGGTGATCCGGGCGTCCGGGGTGAGCACGTCGATGGCCGGCAGGTCGTGCCGGGCGGCGATCTCGAAGTCGTTGGGGTCATGGGCCGGGGTGACCTTGACCGCACCGGTGCCGAACTCCGGGTCCACGTGATCGTCGGCCACGATTGGGATCTCGCGTCCCACCAGCGGTAGCGTCACCGTCTTGCCGACCAGGTGGGCGTAACGCTGGTCGTCCGGGTGCACCGCGATCGCGGTGTCGCCCAGCATGGTCTCCACCCGGGTGGTGGCCACCACGATCGAGAACCCGTCACCGTCGTAGCGGACGCTGACCAGTTCGCCGGCGTCGTCGCTGTGGTCCACCTCGATGTCCGACAGCGCGGTCTGACATCCCGGACACCAGTTGATGATTCGCTTGGCGCGGTAGATCAGGCCCTGGTCGTAGAGCTTCTTGAAGATGGTCTGCACCGCGCCGGACAGCCCGTCGTCCAGGGTGAACCGCTCGCGGTCCCAGTCCACCGAGTCGCCGAGCCGGCGCATCTGGCCCAGGATCGCCCCACCGGACTCGTGTTTCCAGTCCCAGACCTTCTGCACGAACAGGTCACGGCCGAAGTCGTGCCGGGTCTTGCCGTCCACCGCCAGCTGCCGTTCCACCACGGTCTGGGTGGCGATGCCGGCGTGGTCCATGCCGGGCAGCCACAACACCTCGTCGCCGCTCATCCGGTGCCAGCGGACCAGGATGTCCATCAGGGTGTGATCCAGCGCGTGGCCGACGTGCAGGTTGCCGGTGACGTTGGGCGGCGGCAGCACGATCGAGAACGGCGTGCGCTCGCCGGACAGCACCCGCTGCTCGTCGGCGCGGAAGTACCCCGCCTGCATCCACCGCTGGTACAGCGCTACCTCGACCGCCGCCGGGTCGTACTGGGTCGGCAGGGTCGAGGCGGGGGTCGCCGGGGCGGTGTTCGTCACCTGTCCAGTTTAGGTGGGGTGGGAAAACGCCTTGGCCGGGCGCGGGGCCCCTCAGTACGACCGGGGCATCCCCAGGGTGTGCGCCGCGATGTAGTTGAGCACCATCTCCCGGTTGACCGGCGCGATCTGCAGCAGCCGGGCCATGCCGTACAGCGGCATCAGGCCGTACTCCACCGACAGGCCGTTGCCGCCGTGCGCCTGGATGGCCGCGTCGACCGCCTCCACCGCGGCTTCGGCGGCGGCGAACTTGGCCATGTTGGACGCCTCGCCGGCCGGCTCGCCGCGGTCGTGCAGCCAGGCGGCCTTGGCGGTCATCAGCGCGGCCAGTTCGACGTTGATGGCCGCCCGGGCCAGCGGGTGCGCCACGCCCTGGTGGGTGGCCAGCGGCGCCGACCACACCGAGCGGTCGCTGGCGTAGCGGGCGGCGGTGTGCACGGCGAACCGGCCGATGCCCACACACAGCGCCGCGGCGGTGATCCGCTCCGGGTTCAGCCCGTCGAACAGCAGGGTCAGCCCGGCGTTCTCGTCACCGACCCGGGCGGATGCCGGTACCCGCACCTCGTCGTAGAACAGCGTGAACTGCCGGTCCGGGATCTGCGCGGCGACCTCCAGCCGGCTGGCCCGCAGGCCCGGGGCGTCGGACGGCACGATGAACAGGCTCAGCCGCGCCTTGCCGGAGTCCGGATCCCGGCCGGTGGCCGCCACGGTGAGCACCGCCGCGGCCTCGTCCACCCCGGAGATGTAGTACTTGCTGCCGGATATCAGGTAGTCGTCACCGTCCCGGCGCGCCGTGGTGGAGATCCGGTGCGAGTTGGATCCGGCGTCCGGCTCGGTGATGGCGAAGGCCATCTTGGTCGATCCGTCGGCCATGGCGGTGAGCCAGCGCTGCTGCTGCTCGGCGCTGCCGTGCCGGGACAGGATCTCCACGCTGATCGCGCTGGACACCAGCAGCAACAGCAGCGGGCACCCGGCCGCGGCCGATTCCTCGGCGACCAGGGCGAGTTCGCTCATGCCGGCCCCGCCCCCGCCGAACCGCTCGGGCACGTTGATGCCGATGAAGCCCGCCTCGCCCAGTTCGGCCCATAGCTCGCTCTGCGGGGTGGAGGTCCGGCCGCGCTCGGCGTATTCGGCCAGTCCGTGCTTGGCCGCGATGGCGCGCACCGCTTGGCGGATGTCGGCGTACTCGGCGGGTTCGGCGAAGTCGGTCACGGTGGGCCTCCGGGCGCCCGGTGCAGGGATCGGTGCCGCCAGCATGCCAGAAGTGAACGGCGGTTAACAACCGTCCCGGGTGCGGTGGCCGCGGGGAGTTCCGCGGCGAGCAACACATGTCCGGTAGACCCATGCCCTCTCGCCGCGTCCGCGAGGATCAACTTCCCGCTTGTCCGGACATTCCGGGCGCGGATTCGCGAAGTTGATCCGCGCCGACGGAAGTTGATCCGCGCGGATCAGGGGGTGAGCGGCATCGGGCCGTAGACCAGCCGTTCCCCGTCGAACAGGCTGACCGCCGTCACCCCGTCCTCGGCCAGCTCGGCGAAGTTCTCCCCCAGCCAGTCCTCGGCCACGCGCTGCGAGGCGAACCGCGGCATCGGCCGATCCAACGCCACCCCGGCCTCGTCCGCCGGTCGCCACCACCAGCTGCCGGCGCCCTCGCCCGCGGGCTCGAACGGGGTGCCGCCATCCGGCTCGGTCATCGCGGGCTCCTCCCTGGACAGCCTGGGCGCAGCGGTGGTGACGGGGATTCCCCGGAGCGCGGCCGATACGCTCCCGCCCGATGCGGATCCCGCCCGTCGTATCCGCGACGGTAGCGTGATCGCCGGGCGCGACGAGCGCGACACGGTGCGGCAACCGCGGCTCGGCGGCGAGTGCGACGGCTTGCGGCATCGCGAGGTCGAGGAGCACGGATGACGACGTGGACTGCGGTACCCGCGCCGGACGCTGGGGCGGGGGCCGAATGCGCCCGGCGGCGCGAGCAGTTGCCGCCCGGCGCCCTGGGCACCCTCGGGCCGGTGCTGGACCGGATGGCGGCGGCCCGGGCGGACGGCGCCGGCCGGCTGGCCCCGGAGCGCAGCGTGCTGGTGGTGTTCGCAGCCGATCACGGCATCGCCTGGGCCGGCGTGTCCGCCTACCGGCCGGCGCAGACCGCCCGCCGGATCGCCCACCTCGCCGCGGGGATCGGCCCTATTGCGGCGCTGGCCGCGGACGCCGGCGTGGTGGTGCGCACGGTGGACGTCGCGGTGGACGCGGACCTGTCCGAGACGGCGGTCGACCGGGCGCACCGGGTACGCGCCAGCTGCGGGCGCATCGACATGCAGGACGCGCTGTCGTCGGAAGAACTGGACCAGTGCCTGGCGGCCGGCGCCGCGATGGCCGACGCCGAGGTGGACGGCGGGGCCGATGTGCTGATCGGGGCGGTGTGCGGCGTCGGGGTCAGCACCCCGGCGGCGGCGCTGGTGTCCGCGGTGACCGGCATGGAGCCGGTGGATGCCACCACGCGGGGGTCCGGGATCGACGACGCGGCCTGGATCGCCAAGTGCGAGGCGGTGCGGGACGCGCGGTTCCGGGCCAGGGTGGCTGCCGGGGACGCGGCCGCGCTGCTGCGGATCGCCGGCGGGCCGGATCTGGCGGCGCTCACCGGGTTCATCGCGCAGGCCGCGGTGCGGCGCACCCCGGTGCTGGTGGACGACGTGCCGTCGCTGCTGTGCGGGGTTTTGGCCAACCGACTGGCGCCGGGCGCCGACGGCTATCTGATCGCGGCCGACGCCGGGCCGGAGCGGACCGCGGCCCGGTTGCTGCGGCTGCTCGGACTGGAATCGCTGTCCGAGCGGCGGATCGGTTTGGGCTCGGGCGCCGGTGCCCTGCTGGCGGTGCCGGCGATCCGGGCGGCCGCGCGGGTGGTGGACACCGCCGGCCCGCCGGCCGAGCGCACCGGCAACGCGATCGACGCCTGGGATCCCGACCTGCTCTAGCACGCGGGCCCCGGCCGGTCGGCGATATGTCCGAAAGGCCGTTCCCGCCGGAACGCCGGAGCGCGGCCGCATGGTCCCGTCAGAACCTGCCGCACCCGTGGCGAACGCTCTCGCGGGGTTTCCTCAGCGCTCACCCACCGGGTGCCAGCTGCTCACAGCGCCCAGTCGATGGGCTCGCCGCCCTGGCGCTGTAACAGGTCGTTGGTCCGGGAGAACGGCCGGGAGCCGAAGAACCCGCGATCGGCGGACAGCGGTGACGGATGCGGCGAGGCGATCACCGGGACCGTCCCCAGCAGCGGGCGCAGCGACTGCGCGTCGCGCCCCCACAGGATGGCCACCAGTGGCCCGCCCCTGGCCACCAGGGCGGCGATCGCGGCGTCCGTCACCGCTTCCCAGCCCCGTCCCCGGTGCGAGCCGGGGCTGCCGGGCCGCACCGACAGCACCCGGTTCAGCAGCACCACGCCCTGATCGGTCCACGCGCTCAGGTCGCCGTGCACCGGCGGTTCGATGCCCAGGTCGGTGCGCAGCTCGCGGTAGATGTTGGACAGCGAACGGGGCAGCGGGCGGACCGACCGTTCCACCGCGAACGACAGCCCGATCGGGTGGCCCGGTGTGGGATACGGATCCTGCCCGACCACCAGCACTCGCGCCCGCTGCAGCGGCGCGGTGAACGCGCGCAGGATGTTCGGGCCGGCCGGCAGGTAAGAGCGGCCGGCGGCCACCTCGGCGCGCAGGAAGTCGCCCATCGCGGTGATCCGCTCGGCCACCGGCTGCAGGGCCGCGGCCCACCCCGG
>DASSTH010000052.1:0-7983 GCA_035708025.1 Nakamurella sp.
TCCGACCTGGCCGAACAGGGCCTGGACGGGCTGATCTCCGGGCTGCTGAGCGTGGTCGCGATCAGCGTCACGCTGCTGGTGCTGGACCTGCCGCTGGGCCTGATCTCGCTCGCCGCGTTCCTCCCGGTGCTGCTGGTGACCCGGTGGTTCCAGCGCACCTCGCAACGGATCTACCGCCGCACCCGCAAGGCCATCGCCTCGGTGATCGTGCAGTTCACCGAGACCATGAACGGGCTGCGCGCCGTGCTGGCGTTCCGCCGCGAGGCGCGCAACAACGCGATCTTCCACCGGTTCACCGACGAGTACGCGGTGGCCAACGGGGACGGACTGGTGGCGATCGCCAAGTACACCCCGGGCATCCGGCTGATCGGCAACATCACCTTGACCATCGTCATGGTGGTCGGGGCGGTCCGGGTGATCGACGGCGACCTGGCGATCGGCATGCTGGCCGCGTTCCTGCTGTACGTGCGGCGGATGTACGACCCGCTGGACGAACTGGCGATGTTCTACAACGCGTACCAGGCGGCCTCCGCGGCGCTGGAGAAGATCTCCGGCCTGCTAGAGGAGCAGCCGACGGTGCCCGAGCCGGCCGACCCGGAGCCGGCACCGGCCAGGGGCTTCACCGGCGCGATGGCGCTGCGCGGGGTGGAGTTCAGTTACCACCCCGAGCACCTGGTGCTGCCCCGGTTCGATCTGGAGATCCCGGCCGGCCAGACCCTGGCGGTGGTCGGCGCGACCGGCGCGGGCAAGTCGACGCTGGCCAAGCTGCTGGCCCGGTTCTACGACCCGACATCCGGATCGGTGACGCTGGACGGCGTGGACGTCTCGCGGCTGTCCACCCAGGATCTGCGCCGTGGTGTGGTGATGGTGACCCAGGAGTCGTTCCTGTTCTCCGGGTCGGTCGCCGAGAACATCGCCCTGGGCCGGCCGTCGGCGAGCCGGGAGGAGATCGTCGAGGCGGCCGACCGGATCGGCGCCGGGGAGTTCATCCGGGCGCTGCCGGACGGCTTCGACACCGACGTGCGCAAGCGGGGCGGCCGGCTGTCGGCCGGACAACGCCAGCTGGTGGCGTTCGCGCGGGCATTCCTGGCCGACCCGGCGGTGCTGATCCTGGACGAGGCCACCGCGTCGCTGGACATCCCGAGCGAGCGGGCCGTTCAGGCGGCGCTGCGCACGGTGCTGCATGGCCGGACCGCGGTGATCATCGCGCACCGGCTGTCCACCGTGGCGATCGCGGACCGGGTGCTGGTGATGGCCGATGGCCGGATCATCGAGGACGGTCCGCCCGCACAGCTGATCGGCGATGACGGGGCCTTCGCCGGCCTGCACGCGGCGTGGCGGGAGTCGCTCGCCTAGCCGTACGCCCACGGGCAGCCGACCCGGCTGCACGATCGTCGCGGGTCTGCGGCGCGCTTGTCGCCGGATTCCGGGCCGGAACCGTGCTTCGGACCCGCGAACGTCCTCGCTGCGGCCGTCGGGCGTCAGTCGGAGCGACCGCCGATCGCGACGCTGAGCCCCATCCCGATCATCAGTAGGCCGCCGGCGCCGCCGACGCTCGCCAGCCGGCGCGGCGAGCGGGCCAGCCAGGCACGGGCGGTGCCGGCCGCCAGCGCCCAGACGGTGTCCAGGCACAGCGCGATGGCGGGGAACAGCGCGCCCAGCACCAGCAGTTGCGGCGGCAGCGCTCCAGCGCCGGGATCGGCGAACCCGGGCATCACGGCGGCCAGCACCACGATGGTCTTGGGGTTGGTCGCGCCGACCACCATCCCGTCCAGGACGGCCCGCCGCGACCCGACGGGGTCGATCCGCCGGCCCAGCGCCTCGGTGATCGCCCGCCGGTGCCGGATCGCCTGCACCCCCAGGTACAGGATGTAGGCGACGCCGACGATCTTGATCACGGTGAAGGCGGTGACGGAACGCTCCACCAGCGCTCCCAGCCCGAAGGCGACGGCGACCACCTGCAGCGCCACGCCGACCGCGTTCCCGGCCACGGTCAGCAGTGCTGCCCGCCGCCCGACCGCCAGCGCCCGGCCGATGGTGAACAGCACGCTCGGTCCTGGGATCGCGATGATCACCACGGCGACGACGGCGAACGCCAGCAGGTTGCTGATCGGCGGCATCGCGTCACCGTATCGGTCAGCTCATCAGCGCGGCGATCCAGCCCACCGCGACTCCCACCGCCGCGCCGCCCGAGATCCACCGCAGCACCGGCAGGTGGCGGGACAGCCAGAGCGCCGGGGCTAGTCCGGCGGCCACCAGCACGTTCGCCGACACGGCCAGCCACGGCAGGTCCGCCAGCCCGGTGGACAGCACCAGCACCGCGAGCCCGACAACCAATGCGACGAAGGCGCCGAGCGCCAGACCCGGGGCCCAGGCGGGCGGTTCGCCGGATGCCCGCCACTCCTCCACCCAGGCCCAGTCCCGGTCCGGCGGACGGTCGGGGTCGTCGATGTCCGGTTCCGGGTCGGGGCGATCGGGCGAGCGCCCCACCGGGTCAAGCTCGCCGTCGGTCTCGGTGACCGCAAAGCGGCCGGCCCCGGGGTCGGGATCGCTGGCGGCATCACTGGTCACCGGCCCAGTATCCGGCATCCCGTCACCGGCGCCCGGCATGCCCTCACACGCCGCCCAGCGCGGCGAACGCGATCGCACCCGCCGTGGCCACGTTCAGCGAGTCCACGCCCGGAGCCATCGGAATCCGCACCAGCAGGTCCGCGGCGCGCATGGTGGCGTCGGCCAGGCCTGGACCCTCGGAGCCCAGCAGCACGGCGGTGCGGTCGCCGGACGCCAGGGCCGCCTCGGCCAGCGGCGTCGCTCGGGCCGACGGCGTGAGGGCGACGATCCGGAACCCCGCCGCGTGCAACAGGTCCGCACCACCGCCGGCAACCGGCGGCAGCGCCGTGAACGGCATCCGCAGCACCGTGCCCATGGACACCCGGACGCTGCGCCGGTACAGCGGGTCCGCGCACCCGTCCGCCAGCAGCACCGCGTCCATGCCGAGCGCCGCGGCGTTCCGGAAGATCGCGCCCAGGTTCTCGTGGTCGCCGACGCCCTCCAGCACCGCCACCCGCCGTGACGCGGCCAGCAGTGGCGCGGCCGCGGGAAAGCGGACCCGGTCGGCGACCGCCAGCACGCCCCGGTTCAGGTGGAATCCCACGGTGCGGGCCATGGTGTCGGCATCGGTGACGTAGAACGGGGCCGTCACCCCCGTCAGGTCGTCGGCCAGTTCGTCCCATCGCCGCGGCACGCCCAGCAGGGACCGGATGCGATAGTCCGACTCGATCATGCGGCGCACCACGACGGTCCCCTCGGCGATCACCAGGCCCCGCCCGCCGGGCCGATCCGGGCGCCGGTCGGCGCGCTTGAGATCGCGGAAGTCGTCCAGCCGGGGGTCGGCCGGGTCGGTCACCGTCACCGCATCGCTCACCGGCCGATTGTCCCCGCTCGACGAACCCCGCCCGACGGCGCTCGCACTTGATGCGCGCCCTCGCCGCGCGTTTCTCGCCACGCGCTTCTCGTCACCGTTTCTCGTCACGCACTCTCGTCACGCGTTCTCGTCACGCACTCTCGTCACGCACTCTCGTCACGCGTTCACGTCACGCGTTCACGTCACGCGTCTTTTCCACGCGTTGGGTGAACCGTGAGCCGCGGAATCGGCCCCAAAATCGCGGCAGGGGGTTCAGTCGACCACGCGGGAGTGCGCGCAGATCAGGACGCGGCGGACCGTTCCCGGGACTTGCGCCGATCCCGGATCCGGCGCACCACCTCGATCACGATGCCGATGACGGCCGCCACCCCCAGACCGAGCAGCAGGCCGTACAGCGGGTTGTCCTCGAACACGTGCCCGCCGAAGTACCCGATCAGCGAGCTGTACACCGCCCACGACGCCCCGGCCAGCGCATCCCAGGGAGTGAAGCGGCGGATCGGGAAGGACATCACGCCCATGGTCAGCGTCGTCACCGTCCGGCCGGCCGGCACGTAGCGCGCCACCAGCAGGATCGGCCCGCCACGGGTGTCGATCGCGTGCCGCGCCCACTCCATGGTCTCCCGGCGCTTCTTGCCCCGCTCCAGCCAGCGGGTCACCGGTCCGTGCGCGAGCCGACCGATGCCGTAGGTGATGTGATCGCCGACCACCGCCCCGACCGCGCCGGCCAGGATCAGCAGGAACAGGTTCGGCGCACCCTGGGTCGCGGCGAACACCCCGGCGGTGATCATGATCGTCTCGCTGGGCACCACCGGGAAGAAGGAGTCCAGCGCGGCGATTCCCGCAGCGACCAGGTACACCCAGGGGGAATCCATGATCGACTGCGCGAAGTGCAGGATGTCGTCGCCCATGCCCCTCCCGGTGCTCGGTGGTTCCCACACGATGCCCGCCCGCGGGTCACGGCAACCATCCGCCGGTTCGGCCGGACCCACCGCGTCCTGGCGTGCCCCTCCATGATCCGCCTGCCATCCGCGCTGATCATTTGCGAGCGATTGTGACCGGGGTGACGCATGGGACCATTCCCATCCGCGCGGCCGCAAATGATCAGCGCGGGCGGAGGCCGATCAGCGCGGGCGGAGGCCAATCAGCGCGGGGCGGAGGCCGATCAGCGCCGCCGGCCGGGGCGTCCCGGTCGCCCGGGCCGGCCGACCCCACGGCGCACCACCCGTCCCGCTCGTCGCATCCCGGCCGCCGCCGGCCGCACGGTGCGCCGGGCCGAACCGGCGATCGCCTGCATCGACTGGGCGACGCTGGCCGAGATGTTCTCCTCGTCCGGCGCCAGCGGATTGGCCAGGTGCACGTGCGGGATCGGCCGGATGCGCAACTCCACCTGGACGTGGTGCGAGCGGGCGATCCAGCTGCCGAGCACGATCGCCGCCGCGGCGGACACGATCCCGCCCACCAGCAGTGGCGCACCACCGCCGAAGTGCTCGGCCAGCACCCCCAGCACCGGCGAGATGAACGGCGTGCCACCGAGGAACGCCAGGGTGTAGATGCTCATCACCCGGCCGCGCATGGCCGGCTCGGTGGTCAGCTGCACCATCGCGTTGGCCGCGTTGACGAACACCAGCATCAGGATCCCGGTGGGCACCAGCAGCACGGCCAGCAGCTCGTAGCGGCCGGTCAGTCCCATCCAGATCTCCAGCGCCCCGAAGCACAGCGCCGAGCCGATCAGCAGCCGCTGCCGCGGGGCCCCCTGCCGGCGGGCCGACACCAGGGCACCGAGCAGCGATCCGATCGCCAGCGTGGTGGTCAGCAGCCCGTAGGACGACGCGTCCTTGTGGAACACGATCTTGGCCATGATCGCCAGGGTGAGCTGGAAGTTCATCCCGAAGGTCGCCACCAGGAACAGCAGCATCATCACCAGCATCAGGTCGCGGCGGCGGGCGACGTACCGCAGTCCCTCGCGGATCTGCCCCTTCGCCCGCGGTGCGCGCTCGACGGCGTGCAGTTCCGCGGTCCGCATCCGGGCCAATCCGACGATCACCCCGATGTAGCCCAGCCCGGCCAGCACCATCACCGGTCCGGAATCGGTGACCGCGATCAGCACACCGGCCACCGCCGGGCCCACGATCCGAGCGCCGTTGAATCCCATGGAGTTCAACGCCACCGCATTGGTGACCTCCTTGGGACCGACCAGCTCCATGACGAACGCCTGCCGGACCGGGCCGTCGAACGTCGCGGCGATCCCGACGACCAGACAGATCGCGTACACGTGCCACACGTTGGCCACCCGCAGAGTGGCCAGCAGTCCGAGCGCGACCCCCGCCGAGCCCAGGATCACCTGCAGCCAGATCAGCAGCGTGCGCTTGTCGTAGCGGTCGGCCACCGTGCCGGCGAACAGGCTCAGCAGCAGCACCGGGCCGAACTGCAGGGCGGTGGCGATGCCCAGCGCGACCGCGTCGTCGCCGGTCAACTGCAGCACCAGCCAGTCCTGCGCCACCCGGTTCATCCAGGTACCGACCTGCGAGACCACGTTCCCGGTGAAGTACAACCGGTAGTTGCGCACCCGCAGGGAGCGGAACACCCCGCCGTCGGAACGGGGCGCCACGCGGGGCTGGGAACGGCCCTCGGCCCGCTCTCGCACCGCCTCGGCCTCGTGCCGGACGGCCTCGGACTCGGCCTGCGCGGAGATGACCGCGGCAGCGGTGGCGGTGGCCGAGGCGGCCGCGGGGGTGACGGCGAGCCGCAGGTGCACGTCGTCGGAGTCGTCGGAGTCCGACGACTCGATGCGCTGATCCCCCGACGGCTGCGTCCCGTCGGCCGGGACGCCCGCCGTCACTGTCCGGCCAGCCGGTCGAGAACCTCGGAGGCGCGGTGCAGCAGCGCTCGGTCGCGCGCGTTGAGCATCTCGATCTGCTGGGCCAGCCACGCGTCCCGGGCCCTGATGTCGGCCTCGATGCGGGCCGCGCCCAGCCGGGTCGCCGACACCAGCACCTGGCGGCCGTCGGACGGGTCGGCCGAGCGGGTGATCATGCCCTCGGCCTCCAGGGAGGTGAGCACCCGGGTGATCGACGGCGGCTTCACGCCCTCCCGAGTCGCGAGATCACCTGCGGTGAGCGGGCCTTCGCGCCAGATGGTGGCCAGCGCCGAGAGTTGGGTGAGCGTCAAGCCGTCGAGCGGCCGCTCGGCCCGCAATCGACGGGTCAACCGGTGCACGGCGAGCCTGAGCTCGCCTGCCAGCGGCGCCGGATCGGTCACGATGATCAGGGTACGTGACGGCTCACCCGTCGGTGGCGCGGCTGGTGATTTCGCGGCGGTTTGCGCCGATACGCTGTGCCGGTGCCCGAACAGCCCTCCGACGGACCCGAACTGCGGCCGCTGCCGCCGGTCCGCTGGGCCGGCCTGGCGCACGTGATCATCCCGGGGACCGTGGTGTGGTTCCTGGCGTTCCTGGTGCTGCTGTTCCTGATTCCGACGCTGCGCCAGCACGATGCCATGGTCTGGTTGTGGACCGCGCTGGCCGGCTGGTTGCTGGGCTTCGTCGGGCTCGGCATCTACGGCTGGCAGCGGGCCGCGGCCCGCCGTGGGTCCCGCGGGGCGAGCAGCATGGCGCTGGAAGAGACGTTCGGATCGCGCGGGTCCGAGCCTGCGGGACGGTGACGGACGGCCCGGCGACGACCGGAGCCGGCTGACTTCCCGTGGCGCGTTTCGGGTGTGCGGCGGCCTCGGCTAGCCGGCGGCCGCCCGCAACAAATCGCCGGCCCTGGCGAGCTCCTGGACGACCTCGGCGGCGCTGATGCCGGTGCGGATCTGGCCGACCCCCTGCCCGCAGTACACCGGAGCGACCGAGACGTCGCCCTCGTCCCGGGCCTGCGCCAGCGCGGCGGTGACGTGGTCCGCGGCGCGCACCTGCTCGGCGAGTTCGCGCTCGCGTCCCAGCCACTCCCGGCTGAAGTCGTTGGCCAGCGCCCGACCGCCGAACCGCTCGGGCCAGCCCAGCCGGGCGGCGATGTCGAAGACGCGACCGTAGAAGGTGTCCGTGGCGTCCGCAGCGGCCATCGCCGCCCGCGCCGCCGGGGAGCTGGTGGACTCCAC
Organism: Nakamurella sp.; assembly: GCA_035708025.1. Classification (GTDB taxonomy): domain Bacteria; phylum Actinomycetota; class Actinomycetes; order Mycobacteriales; family Nakamurellaceae; genus Nakamurella. The sequence continues at coordinate 7,520 of DASSTH010000052.1, forward strand.
GCAACCGGCGAACGCCGTGCCGACCCAGGCGCCCGCCGCGCCGGCCGCCAACACCGCGGCGAGCCCCCGGGCGGTGGCGATCCCACCGGCCGCGAGCACCGGGACGGTGACGGCGTCCAGCACCTGCTGCAGCAGCGGCAGCGTGCCCACCGCGTTCTCCCCGTGCCCACCGCCCTCCGCACCGCGGGCCACCACGATGGAGGCTCCGGCCTCCTCGGCGGCCCGCGCATCGGCGAGCGTGCCCACTTGCACCGCGACCGTGATGCCGGCCGCCCGGGCACGCCGCACCCATGGCTGCAGGTCGCCGAAGGAGATCGAGATCAGCGCCGGGTGCGCCTGCAGGGCGAGTTCGAACCCGGCCGGGTCGGCGCCCAGTGCCCACGCCATGAAGCCGATGCCGTACGGCACCCCGGCGGCGGCCGCCGCCTCCAGCTGGGCGGCCACCCAGTCGGCCTTGCGGCCGG
>DASSTH010000053.1:0-6571 GCA_035708025.1 Nakamurella sp.
GCCCAGCCGGCGGGTGGCGATCAGGTAGATCACGGCCGCCAGGAACACCGCGGCGGACACGAACACGTTCAGCCGCAGGCCCAGGATGTGGTTGGCGTGGTCGATGCGCAGCATCTCGATCCAGGCGCGGCCGGCGGTGTACCCCGCCACGTACAGCGCGAAGGCCCGGCCGTGCCCGAGCCGGAACCGGCGGTCGGCCCACACCACCAGCAGCGCGACGCCGACGTCCCACAGCAGTTCGTACAGGAACGTGGGGTGGTAGGTGCCGCACAGCACCTCGGGGGTCGCCTTGATCCAGGTGGTGGGGAACTCGCCGTTGAACGCCGCGCAGGTCACGGTCGGGTCGGGCAGCCCGTTCGGGGTGCGCAGGAAGACCTGCAGTGCCCACGGCACGGTGGTCGGGGAGCCGAACAGCTCTTGGTTGAAGTAGTTGCCCAGCCGGCCGATGGCCTGGGCCAGCACGATGCCGGGGGCCAGGGCGTCGGCCACCGCGCCGAGCGGGATCTTGTACCGACGGGCGCCCAGGTACGCGCCCAGCGCACCCAGCGCGATGGCCCCCCAGATGCCCAGCCCACCGTTCCAGATGGCGAAGGCGTCCCAAGGGTTCTTGCCCGGCGCGAAGTACAGCTCCGGGTCGGTGATCACGTGGTACAGCCGCCCGCCGACCAGCCCGAACGGCACCATCCAGACCGCCAGGTCGGTGATCCGGCCGGGCCGGCCGCCGCGCGCGACGAACCGCCTGCTGCCCCAGATCCCGGCGACGATGATCCCGGCGATGATGAACAGCGCGTAGGCCCGCAGCGGGATGGGGCCGACGTCCCAGACGCCGCGGGGCGGTGACGGGATGTCCATCGGCAGCGACGCGACCAGCGGGATCATCGGGGCACTCCGGGTTCGGCGGGACGGTGGTGGTGCAGGCCGGCGGCCAGCTCGCGAGCGAGGTCCCGGACGGCATCCGGACCGGAGTCGGCGGCCGACACCAGTGCCGAACCGACGATAACCGCATCGGCGTAGGAACCGATCTGTCCGGCCTGTTCGGCGGTGCGCACGCCCAGCCCGACGCCGATCGGCAGGTCGGTGTGCTGGCGGCAGCGGGCGACCAGCGCGGGGGCCTCGCCGGAGACCGCGTCCCGGGCGCCGGTGGTGCCCATCACCGAGGCGGCGTAGACGAATCCGCGGCAGGCCGCGGTGGTCAGCGCGATCCGGTCGGCCGGGGATGACGGGGCCACCAGGAACACCGGCGCCAGGTCGTGCGCGACGGCCGCGGCACGCCACGGGCCGGCCTCGTCCACGATCAGGTCCGGGGTGATCATCCCGGCCCCGCCGGCGGCCGCCAGGTCGCGGGCGAACGGCTCGACGCCGTAGGCCAGCACCGGGTTGATGTAGCTCATCACCACCGGCACCGCTCCCCGGGCGGCGACGTGCTCGACCAGGCCGAACAGGTCGCGGGTGCGGAACCCGGCGGCCAGCGCGGCGCGCTGCGCGGTGGAGATGACGGGGCCGTCCAGCACCGGGTCGGAGAACGGCATGCCCACCTCGACCGCGTCGCAGCCGCCGTCCACCAGGGCCGCCAGCAGGTCGCGGCTGGCGGGCAGGTCGGGGTATCCCGCGGGCAGGTAGCCGATCAGCGCGGCCCGGCCCGCGGCGCGGGTGCGGGCGAACAGCCCCTCCAGGGCAGCGGCCGTCACGGCCGGTCCAGGCCGAAGTAGGCCATGGCGGTCTCCATGTCCTTGTCGCCGCGGCCGGAGATGGTGACCAGCACGGTGCCGTCCGGGCCCAGTTCGCGGGCCACGTCCAGCGCCCCGGCCACCGCGTGCGCCGACTCGATCGCCGGGATGATCCCCTCGGTGCGGGACAGCAGGGCGAACGCGTCCATCGCGGAGGCGTCCGTCACCGCGCGGTACTCCGCCCGGCCGATCTCGGCCAGGTGCGCGTGTTCCGGCCCGACCCCCGGATAGTCCAGCCCGGCCGAGATGGAGTGCGACTCGATCACCTGGCCGTCGGCGTCCTGCAGCAGGTAGGAGCGGGCGCCGTGCAGCACGCCGACGCTGCCGCCGGAGATGGTCGCGGCGTGCCGCCCGGTGTCCACCCCGTCGCCGCCGGCCTCGCAGCCCACCAGCCGCACCCCCGGGTCGTCGTAGTAGGCGTGGAAGCTGCCGATCGCGTTGGAGCCGCCGCCGACGCAGGCCACCACCGCGTCCGGCAGCCGGCCGGTCAGGTCCAGCACCTGGCGGCGCGACTCCAGCGAGATGATGCGCTGGAAGTCCCGCACCATCAGCGGATAGGGGTGCGGTCCGGCGGCGGTGCCGAACACGTACATGGTGTCGGCGACGTTGGTCACCCAGTCCCGGAAGGCCTCGTTGATGGCGTCCTTGAGGGTCGCCGAGCCGTCCGTCACCGACACCACCTCGGCGCCCAACAGCCGCATCCGGGCGACGTTCAACGCCTGCCGGCGCACGTCGACCTCGCCCATGTAGATGGTGCAGCGCAGCCCGAACAGCGCCGCGGCGGTGGCGGTGGCCACCCCGTGCTGGCCGGCACCGGTCTCGGCGATCACCCGGGTGCGGCCGGTGCGGGCGGTCAGCAGCGCCTGTCCCAGCACGTTGTTGATCTTGTGGCTGCCGGTGTGGTTGAGGTCCTCGCGCTTGAGCAGGAACCGGGCGCCGCCGACCTGCTCGGTCAGCCGGCGGGCATCGGTGAGCGGGCTGGGCCGGCCGGCGTAGGTGGCGGCCAGCCGGTCCAGCTCGGCCAGGAAACCCGGGTCGCGGCGGGCCTTGTCGTAGTCGGCGGCCACCTCGTCCAGCACCGCGACCAGCGCCTCGGGCAGCCAGCGGCCGCCCATGGAGCCGAAGTAGCCGCGGACGTCGGGGTCGTGCGGGGTGCCGGCCAGACCGTCCGAGGGGCGGGGCAGCGCATCGCCGGGGGCGTCGGCCACGGATTCAGTCACCGGGTCGGGGGCAGGCGGGGTGGGAACCGGCGGTCACCAGGTCGGCCACCGCGGTCCGCGGGTCGCCGCTGGTCACCAGGCCCTCCCCCACCAGCACCGCATCGGCGCCGGCCCCGGCGTAGGCCAGCAGGTCGGCGGGGCCCCGCACCCCCGATTCGGCCACGGTGACGATGCCCCGCGGCAGGCCGGGGGCGATCCGGCCGAACGCCTCCCGGTCGATCTCGAAGGTGGCCAGGTTCCGGGCGTTGATGCCGATCACGGTGGCGCCCGCCTGGATCGCCCGGTCGGCCTCCGCCTCGGTGTGCACCTCCACCAGCGCCGTCATGCCCAGCGACTCCACCCGCTCCAGCAGGCCGTGCAACACGTTCTGGTCCAGCGCCGCGACGATCAGCAGCACCAGGTCGGCGCCGTACGCCCGGGCCTCGTGCACCTGGTACGGGCTGACCACGAAATCCTTGCGGAGCACCGGGATGTCGACGGCCTCCCGGACCGCGGCCAGGTCGTCCAGGCTGCCGTCGAACCGGCGCCGCTCGGTGAGCACGGAGATCGCCCGGGCGCCGCCGTCGGCGTAGGTGGCGGCCAGCTTGGCCGGATCCGCGATGTCGGCCAGCGCGCCGCGACTGGGGCTGCGCCGCTTCACCTCCGCGATCACCCCGACGCCGGGGGCCCGCAGCGCGTCCAGGGCGGGCAGCGGCGGCGGCGCGTCCAGGGCGCGGGCCTTCATCTCGGAGAGTGGCACGGCCGCCTCGCGGGCCGCGAGATCGTCGCGGACACCCTCGAGGATGGCTTCCAGCACACTCACCCGGTGGTCTCCTGTCCGGCGCCTGGCGGGGTCGAGCCGGGCTGCCGGTGGGGACCGTGAGCCTCGCGATGTCCAGGATCGATTCCGGGATCACCGGCGGCACGGTCTGCGGCATCCGGCCCGTCGGGCGGGCTTATGGTATCCGCCCGGAGAGGGTCCTCCCGACCGGGTGCGGATGCCCGGTCCGGCTCCGCTGCTCCTCCGGGGGCGTCGGTGAGGTCCGCGCCGGCGTCCATGGCCCGCCACATCTCGGCGGGATCCGGTGCGTCGCCGGGGTTCTCGGCGGCCCGTTCGGTGCGCTCCCGGGCCCGCTGCAGGATCTGCTCCCGGCGGCGGGCCGGGGAGTCGTAGGCGCTGCCCATCCGCCGGGCATGGTCCCGCCCGGTGGCCACCAGCACCCCGGCGACCACCACCAGCAGGCCACCGGCGATCGCCAGCACCGGTCCGGCCGGGTGCAGCACGGCGGGGCCGGTCGGGGTGGCGGGCCGGGTGAGCGCGGAATGCAGGGCGTCCACCGGTGCCGCACCCCAGGCGAGCGCCGCCCGCACGGCCACCAGCAGGCCGCCCAGGCAGACCAGCACGCCGACCGCCCGCCGCGCCGGGCCCCGGGTGGCGAAGGTGGCGCCCAGCCCGGCCAGCGCGATCAGCGCCACCGGCACCAGTTCCGGAAGCAGTTCGGAGCCCTTGGCGGCGGTGTGCACGGCGCCCGACAGCGAGTCCGACCAGTCCTGCGTCCACCACGAGATGCCGGCCGCCCCCGCGCAACACCCCGCGCCGGCCAGCGCGGCCAGCACCAGCGCCGCCAGCCGGCGGCGGCCCGGGCGGGTTGCGTTCACTGAACTGGATACGTTCACCGGGTCGGTTGCGTTCACCGGGCGGTCCGCCAGGTACCGGCCGCCGCCACCGCTCCCAGCACGGCGGCCGCCTTGTTGGCGCACTCCGCGTCCTCCGCGGCCGGGACCGAGTCCGCCACCACACCGGCGCCGGCCTGCACGTGGGCGGTCCCGGCGCGCAGCACGGCGGTGCGGATGGCGATGGCGGTGTCCGCGTCACCGGCGAAGTCCAGGTAGCCCACGATCCCGCCGTACGGCCCGCGACGGGCCGGCTCCAGGCGGTCGATGATCTGCATCGCGCGGGGCTTGGGGGCGCCGGACAGGGTGCCCGCCGGGAAGCACGACGTCACCGCGTCGAACGCCGACCGGCCGGGAGCCAGCCTGCCGGTGACGGTGGAGACGATGTGCATCACGTGGCTGTACCGCTCCACCGCGAAGAAGTCGGTGACCCGGACGCTGCCCGGCGCACACACCCGGCCGAGGTCGTTGCGGCCCAGGTCCACCAGCATCACGTGCTCGCTGCGTTCCTTCTCGTCGGCCAGCAGGTCCTTGGCCAACAGCGCGTCGTCCTCATCGGTGGCGCCGCGGGGCCGGGTGCCGGCGATCGGATGCATCGTCACCGACCCGTCGCGCACGGTGACCAAGGCCTCCGGTGACGACCCCACGATCCACACCGGTTCGCCGTCCGGGGCCGGCAGGTGCAGCAGGTACATGTAGGGGCTGGGGTTGGTGGCGCGCAGCACCCGGTAGATGTCCAGCGGCCGGGCACCGGTGGCCAGGTCGAAGCGCTGCGAGACCACCACCTGGAACGCGTCACCGGCCCTGATGTGCTCCTGAGCGGCGGCCACCGCCGCCTGGTAGTCCGGACTGGCGGTACGCCGGACGGGCTGCGGGTGCGGGCGGTCGAAGCTGCCGGCCGGGATGGCCACCGGGCTGGCCAGGGCGGCGCTCATGGCGTCCAGCCGGGCCACCGCGCCGGAGTAGGCCTCGTCCACCCGCTCGTCGCTGCCGTCCCAGTTCACCGCGTTGGCGATGAGGGTGACGGTGCCCTCGTGGTGGTCCAGCGCCGCCAGGTCGGTGGCCAGCAGCATCACCAGTTCCGGGGCGCCGATCTCGTCCGGGCTGGTGTCGCTGGATCCGTCACCGATGCGTTCCAGCCGGCGCACGATGTCGTAGCCGAGGTAGCCCACCATGCCGCCGGTCAGCGGCGGCAGCCCGGGCAGCGGCTCGGTGTGCAGCAGGCGCAGGGTTTCGGCCAGTACGGCGAGCGGGTCGCCGCCGTCCGGCAGCCCGGCCGGCCGGGTGCCCAGCCAGGTGGCCCGGCCGTCCTGTTCGGTGAGCGCCGCACCGCTGGCCAGCCCCACGAACGACCAGCGGGACCAGGAGCGCCCGTGCTCCGCCGACTCCAGCAGGAAGGTGCCGGGCCGGTCCGCGGCCAGCGTGGCGTACAGGCCGACCGGGGTGTAGGCGTCGGCGATCAGCCGCCGGGTGACCGGGATGACCCGCCGGTCGGCCGCCAGCGCCCGGAAGGTCTCCCGGTCCGGGGAGGTGACGCCGAGCGGCGCCTGGTCGGCAGGCATGGCGGACATTGTGCCGTCGGCGCCATGTCGGGGACGCGGCGGGCGGGAAGCCGCCGCGCCTGGGTCAGATGTTGGCTGCGGCGTCGCCTGCCCAGCGGCGGCGGTCCTCGTCGGTGATCTCGACCGGGCCGGCGCCGGGCTGGGTGATCCGGATCGCGTTGCCGAACGGGTCATGCAGCGCGCAGTCGATCCCGTACGGCTGCTGGGTGGGCTCCTGGCTGAATTCGACGCCCTTGGCGACCAGCTCGCGGTACGCGGCGCGGCAGTCGTCGGTGGTGACGACGAAGGCCAGGCCCATCGCGCCCTTGGTCATCAGGTCGCGCACCTGTGCGGCGGTCTGCTGGTCCAGCGCGGGTGGCCCGGGGACCTCCAGCAGCAGGTGACGGTCCGGGTCGCTGGGCAGCGCGAT
>DASSTH010000054.1:0-9298 GCA_035708025.1 Nakamurella sp.
GGCCGGGCAGTTGCTGGGGGGTTACCTCCCGCTGCTGGCGGCGACCCTGGTCGTCGGGTTGCCGCTGCTGTGGATGATCGTCTCCTCGTTCAAGCAGCGCAGCGAGATCATCAGCGTGCAGATCCACTGGCTGCCAGCGGCATTGGACTGGAGCAACTACGCCACCGCATTCCAGGACGTGCCGTTCTTCCGGGTGTTCCTGAACAGCGTGATCGTGACGGTGATCGGGGCCGGGCTGAAGGTGATCCTGGCCATCATCACCGCGTATGCGCTGGTGTTCGTGCGGTTCCCCTTCAAGAAGGTCATCTTCATGCTGATCCTGGTCGGGCTGATGGTGCCCGCCCAGATCTCCATCGTGCCCAACTACACCCTGGTGGCCGGGCTCGGCGGCAAGAACACCTATTGGGGCATCATCCTGCCCACGCTGGGCACGGCGTTCGGCACATTCCTGCTGCGCCAACAGTTCCTGACGTTGCCGATGGCCATCATGGAGGCCGCCGAGATCGACGGAGCGTCGCACTGGAAACGCATGACCCGGGTGACGATCCCGATGCGGTTGCCGGCGATCGCCACGCTTGCGCTGATCTACATCGTGCTGGAGTGGAACGAATACCTCTGGCCGCTGGTGATCGTGGACGATCCGGAGCACATGACGCTGCCGGTGGGTCTGACGCTGTTGCAGAACAGCGAGCCGGGCAACTCCGCCTGGGGCGTGCTGATGGCCGGTGCGGTATTGGTGATCGTCCCCATCCTGGTGGTGTTCGTGTTCCTGCAACGGCACATCGTCACCGGACTCACGCAGGGCGCGGTGAAGGGGTGAGCCCCGGCCGGCCCATCGCTCCGCGCGGACGCATCCCGCCCACCGGACATGGCCCCCCGCGCCCGGTCACGTATTCGACACCCACCGCAGATCCGTCGTCACCACCACCTTCGAAGGAGCCACTATGACCAACGTCTACACCCGCCCGCGCCCGTCCTCCCCCGACGACGACGGACCGGGCACCTCGCCGCTGAACCGGCGGCGTTTCCTCGGCCTGGGCGCCGCCGGCCTGGGCGCGATGGCCCTGGCCGCCTGCGGTGGACCGTCCACCTCCGACGACAACGGAGGCGGGTCGACCCCGTCCGGTGGCGGCGGTGGTGGCGGCTCCGCCAGTGGGACCGCGGCCGCCGGTGGGGACGACTACAGCGGTGTCAAGCCGGCCGCCGCGATCAAGATGTGGACCAACCACCCGGGTGGGTCCAAGGACGTCGAGCAGGAGATCGTCGACGCCTACAACTCCTCGCAGAGCGAAACCAAGGTCACCATCGTCACCGCCGGCAGCACCTACGAGGACGTGGCGCAGAAGTTCCAGACCGCGCAGGCCGGCAACGACATCCCGGGAATCGTGATCCTGTCGGACGTGTGGTGGTTCCGCTACATGATCAACGACCAGATCATCCCGCTGGACAGCATTCTCAAGACGGTGGACGTGGACACCGGCGACTACGTCGACTCGCTGTACAACGACTACCTGTACAAGGACCAGCACTGGGCGGTGCCGTACGCCCGGTCGACGCCGCTGTTCTACTACAACAAGGACCACTTCTCCAAGGCCGGACTGCCGGACCGGGCGCCCAAGACCTGGGACGAGTTCGACGAGTGGGCCAAGAAGCTGCAGGGCGCCAACCTTGGCACCCAGAACGTCTACAACTGGGGCACCATCACCGGCTATATCGGCTGGACCTTCCAGAACCCGATCTGGGGCTGGGGCGGCGCGTACAGCAAGGACTGGGACATCACGCTGGATGCCGACCCCGCGATCAAGGCGCTGACCTGGCAGCAGTCCAAGATGAAGACCAACGGCGGCTGGGCGGGCATCACCAGCAACGACCAGTCCGACGACTTCGGCGCCGGCGCGATCAGCACCACCATCTCCTCCACCGGCAGCCTGCGCGGCATCTTGGATACCGCCAAGTTCGACGTCGGCACCGGGTTCCTGCCCGGTGGGCCGGAGGCCACCGACAAGGTCTGCCCCACCGGCGGCGCCGGTTTTGGCATCCCGAAGAAGATCAAGCCCGAGGAGCAGGTCGCTGCTGCGAAGTTCCTGAAGTTCCTGACCAGCCCGGAGAACACGCTGAAGTTCGCCGAGGCGACCGGGTACATGCCGGTGCGCAAGTCGGCGGACTTCAAGGCGCTGACGTCCAAGACGCCGCAGGCCCAGACGGCGCTGGACCAGCTCTCGCACACCCGCAGCCAGGACGCCGCGCGGGTGTTCATCACCGGCGGCGACCTGATCATCGCCAAGGGCATCGGGCACGTGCTGCTGGACAAGGCTGACCCGAAGGCGGCCATGGCCGATGTGAAGAGCCAGCTGGAGACCATCTACAACCGGGACATCAAGCCCAACCTGAAGTAGGCGCCCCCTTCCCCCTTCCCCTTCCCCGAGTTGTGAGTGTCAGGCAGCGCTATGGCGCTGTCTGGGACTCACGACTCGGGGTGTGGGGGGGTCAGCCGCGCGGGGCGAACGGGTCGAAGCGGCCGTCCACGGCGGTCCAGCCGCCGTCCACGTACAGCACGGAGCCGGTGACGTAGCTCGCCGCGTCGGAGGCGAGAAACACGGCGGCGCCGGCCATCTCGTCGGCCCGGGCCCATCGGGCCAGCGCGGACTTCGCGGCATAGGCACCGCCCCAGGCGGGGTCGGCGCGAATCTGCCTGGTCAGCTCGGTCTCCACCACCCCCGGCGCGATGGCGTTGAACCGTACCCCGGCGGGGCCGAACTCGGCGGCGGCGGTGCGCAGCAGCTGCTGCAGGCCGGCCTTGGTCGCCGCGTACACGCCCTGGCCGGGCTCCACCACGCTGCCGCGGATCGAGCTGAACGCCACGAACGACCCGCCACCGGCCGCGGCCATCGCCGGCCCGAACGCCCGGATCAGCGTGAACACGCCGCGCAGGTTGACCCGCACCACCCGGTCGAACTCCTCGTCGGCGTACTGCGACAACGGCTTTCGCACGTTGATCCCGACTGTGGTGACGAGGATGTCGGGGCGCAGCCGGTCCGCGAGGGACTGCACGCCGGCGCTGTCGGTGACGTCCAGCGTGGTCCAGTCGCCCTCGCTCGCACCGCCGGTGCCCATGGCGGCGACCTCGTCCACGTCGGCCGCCGTCACCGCCGCGCCGTGCGCCGCCAGGGCGAGGGCCACCTCCCGGCCGATGCCGCCGGCCCCGATCACCAGCGCCCGCTTGCCGGTCAGGTCGAACAGCCGCCGGTACGGCGCCGTGAACGGATTGACCTCCGGCTCCGTCGACTCGCTCACCGCCGCTCCCCTTCTTCGCATGGATCAACTTCGCAGGCATGCGCGAAGGTGGTCCCTCCCGTCGCTTCCGTCACACATCGAGGATGTTGATCCATGCCGGCGATGTTGATCCATGCCGGACCGCGGGACCCGAGTGGGGCGCCGGGCGGCGTCACGGCTGCGGCCGGATGATCGCCATGCGAGTGACGGTGAACTCCTCGACCGCCCAGCGCGGGCCCTCGCGCCCGATCCCGGAGTCCTTGACGCCCCCGTAGGGCATCGCGTCGGACCGGAAGCCGGGCACGTCGTTGACCACCACGCCGCCCACCTCCAGCTCCTCGATCGCCCGGTGCGCGGAGGCCAACGAGGAGGTGAACACCGCGGCATGCAACCCGTACCGGGAGTCGTTGACCGCCTTGAGTGCGGCATCCAGATCGGGCACCGTGCGCAGCAGCACGACCGGCCCGAAGATCTCCTCGTCCCACGCCGCCACCCCGTCCGGGACGTCGGCCAGCACGGTGGGCGCGATCGCGGTGCCGGTCCGCTCCCCGCCGGCCAGCAGCCGGCCACCGGCCGCCACCGCGTCCGCCACCCAGGACAGCACCCGGTCGGTGGCACGCTCGTCGATCAGGGCCGACACCCGGGTGGCCGGCTCCCGCGGGTCGCCCACGACGACCTCGCCCAACCGGCCGGAGAGCTTCGCCGCGAACGCCGCGGCCACCGGGGCCTCCACCAGTACCCGCTGCACCGAGATGCAGGCCTGGCCGGAGGCGTAGTAGCCGCCGCGGATCACCGCGGACGCGGCCGCGTCCAGGTCGGCGTCTGCGCACACCACGAGGGCCGCGTTCGAGCCCAACTCCAGCACCACCTTGCGCGGCGCGGCGGCGCGCGCGATGGCGTGGCCCACCGCGGCCGAACCGGTGAAGCTGACCACCGCCACCCGCGGGTCCGTGGTCAGCGCGACCCCCACGTCGGTCTCCCCCGTCACCACCTGCACGGTCGCCGCCGGCGCGCCGGCATCCGCTAGCGCCGCGCGCACCGCGGCGGCCAGCCACAGGGTGGCCAGCGGGGTGGACGGGGCAGGCTTGACGATCACCGGGCAGCCGGCGGCGATCGCCGGCGCCACCTTGTGGCTGGCCAGCATCAGCGGGTAGTTGAAGCCCGCCACGCCGACCACCACGCCGGCCGGGCGGCGGGTGAAGTACCCGACCAGGCCGGCCCCGGACGGCAGCAGGTCGATGGGCACCGTCTCGCCGTGCAGCCGCGCCGGTTCCTCCGCGGCCAGCGACCAGGTCAGCACCGTGCGGTCCACCTCGACGGTGCAGTCGATGCGTGGCTTGCCGGTCTCCGCGACCAGCAGCTCGATCAACGGTTCGCGGTGTGCCGCCACGGCATCCGCGACCGCGGCGAGCACCGAGCGGCGGGTGCCGCTGGTCAGCGCGGCCACCTCGCGGCGCACCGCGGTGGCGGCGTCCACCGCGGCGGTGGCCAGGGTGGCATCGCCGACCGGGGCGTCGGCCACCGGTGAACCGTCGTAGGGGAAGCGCACGGTGGTGCGGGTCGGCGCCGGGACCCAGCCGTCGCCCACCGGGAGCCCGTCGGGCAGCCCGCTCAACAACTCCTGCAACATCACGACCTCCCGGACGCGCCCATCGCCGTCGGGGCCAGGTCGGCGTAGCTCGGCCATGCCCCACCGGCAGTGTGCACCCCGGAGGCGGCCAGCAACGCACGGGCCATCGCCCTGGTCACCACATCGGCCGCCACGCCCAGGATCGCCTGGTAGCCGAGCAGGTCCGGGGCCGGGCGCGACCCGGTCGCGACGGCGAACAGGGTATCGCCGTCGAACAGCGTGTGGATCGGGTTGACCGCCCGGGCGAGCCCGTCGTGCCCGACGGCGGCCAGTTTGGTGCACTGGGTCTTGCTCAGCGCCGCGTCGGTGGCCAGCACGCCGATCGTGGTGTGCAGCACGGTGTTCGCGGCCGCCCCGGGCTCGATGCCACCGGCCGCCGCGGGATGGCCGCGGCCGGCGACGTCGGGCGCGGACCCGTCAGCCACGGCCCCGGCACCCGGCGCCACCGGAGGCCCGTACCGGCCGGCCGCCGGACCCGCGGGACGAGCGGCGGCCGCGGCCAGCAGCGCCGCGAGTTCCTCCGGTGACGGGATGCCGGGCACCGGCCCGTCGCCGGGCAGCATCCTCGCGGCGGCCCACAGCCGGCCGGTCCGGGGATCGACCGCCGACCCGACGGCGTTGGCCACCACCAGCGCCGCCACCGTGGTCCCGTCCGGCAGCGTCGCCGAGGCGTTGCCGACGGCACCCTTGAGCCCGCCGGCCACCGCCCCGGCGCCGGCACCGACGCAGCCGCAGCGCGCCATGCCGGCCGGATCGCCGTCCCGGGCCGCCTGCGCGGCCGCCCGCCCGAACTCCGGCCCGGGCCGCGCCCCGAAGTCCCCGCCCCGGCCCAGGTCGAACAGCACCGCGGCCGGCACGATGGGCACCACCTGCCCCGGCAGCGCGCCCACCGGAAGTCCGATCCCCCACTCGCCCAGGGCATCCGCCACCCCGGAGGCGGCCGCCAGGCCGTAGGCACTGCCGCCGGTGAGCACGATGGCGTGCACCCGTTCCACCGACGCGGTGGGGGCGAGCAGGTCGGTCTCCCGGGTACCGGGCCCGCCACCGCGCACGTCCACGCCGGCCACCATGCCGCCGTCCGGCGCCAGCACCACGGTGGTGCCGGTGAGGAAACCGTCCGATGTCGCGGTGTGGTGGCCGACGCGCAAACCGGCGACGTCGACCAGCGCATTGGCGGGCCCGACCGAGACCGCGGGCATCGTCATGACCCCGCACCGCCCCACGGTCTGGCCGCACAGTGACCACACCGCCGCGACATCGGGGTGGCGGGAATCGAACCGCCGGTGACGGGCATCGCCGGGCTCACCCGGCTTCCAGGAAGCGGCGCGCCGCGGCGGCGTACACCTCGGCCGCGGTGACGATGTCGTCCACCGCGCAGACCTCGTCCGCCTGGTGCGCGATCCACTTGCCACCTGGGCCGTACACCACCGTCTGCAGGCCGGCATCCCTGGTCAGGATGGTGCCGTCGGTGGTGCCCGGAACCCCGCCGAACTCCGGCTCCGCCCCGGTGACCTCGCGATGCGCGGCGACCAGCGCCGCCACCACGGCCGCGTCCCTGGGGGTGTCCACCGGCGGGCGGTCGTCGATCACCGAGATCTCCGCGCCGAGACCGAACTCGTCGGCGATCTGCTCGGCCAGCCGGGTGACCAGGTGGATCAGGCCGGGGTGCTCGACCGCGGGGATGGTGCGGATGTCCAGGTAGACGCAGGCGCAGCGCGGGATCACGTTCTGCTGCTCGGCGGTGCCGGCGTCCAGCACCGTGGGGGTCAGGTAGAACTCGCCCAGTTCCGGATGCGAGCCGACGGAGGCGGCGATCTGCTTCTGCAGTTCGGACAGGCCGACCAGCAGCGGGCCCACCGCCGGGATCGGGTTGCGACCGACCTGCGGCATCGCACCGTGGGCCATCACCCCGGTCAGCTCGACCCGCATCCGCAGCGCGCCCTTGGCGCTGGCGCACACCTCACCGGCCTCCGGCTCGCACACGATCACCCCGTCGATGCCGGAACGGGCCAGGTCGGAGGCCGCGAACGCCTTGGCGCCCAGCATCATGCCCTCCTCGTCGGCCAGCGCACCGACGATGATCCGCCCGGCGAACCCGCCCAGCTGCACGGCCCGGGCCGCGTGGATCATCGCGGCCACCCCCGACTTCATGTCCGCCGATCCGCGCCCGCGCAGCATCCCGTCAACAATGTCGCCGGCGTACGGGTCGAACGACCAGGCGGACCGGTCGCCCTCGGTCACCACGTCGGTGTGACCCTCGAACATCAGCGTGCGGCCCGGCCGGTCGCCGGTGATCACGCCGACCACGTTGGGCCGGCCGGGGGCCGCGTCGGTGACGGTGACCTGCCAGCCGAATCCGCGCATCACCTCGGCCACCAGGTCGGCCGCCGGCTGCTCCACCGCCGCTGCGCCGGGCTCGTTGACGGTGCGCAGCCGGACCAGTGCGGCGGCCAACTCCAGCACCGCGTTGCGATCCACCGCGGGGTGGGTGGCCCGCCCGTCCGCCTGCTGCGCGCCGTTTCCCGTCACCGATATGCCCCCTCACCGGCCGGACTGCTCGGCCCGCCGTCCACCCTCTCACCCGCGGACCCGCCCGCCTCACCGGCCCGCGCGCGGGCGGCCGCCAGCGACCGTTCCAGGGTGGGCACCGCGGCCAGCAGGTCCCGGGTGTACGGATCCTGCGGATCGGCGTACACCCGCTCGGTGGGCCCGGTCTCCACCAGCCGCCCCCCGCGCAGCACCGCGACCCGGTCGCACACCCGCCGGATCACCGACAGGTCGTGCGAGACGAAGATCAGGGTGAGCTGTTGGCGCGCCGCCAGATCCTCGATCAGCTGCAGGATCTGCGCCCGGATGGTGACGTCCAGCGCGGACACCGCCTCGTCGGCGATCAGGATGCGCGGCTCCGGTGCGATGGCCCGGGCGATGGAGATGCGCTGCCGCTGCCCGCCGGAGAACTGGTGCGGGAAGCGGCGCATCGCCGACGCATCCAGCCCGACCTGTTCCAGCGCCCGGCGTACCGCGCCCTGCACGTCCCGGTGCCCCTGCACCTGCAGCGGTTCGGCGACGATGCTGCCCACCCGCATCCGCGGGTCCAGCGAGGCCATCGGGTCCTGGAAGACGATCTGCAGGCTGCGCCGCAAGAAGCGCAGATCCTTCTCCGACCGGCCGGTGATGTCGGTGCCCTCCACCAGGATCCGGCCCGCGGTCGGCCGGTCCAGCGCGGCGATCAGCCGCATCAGCGTGGTCTTGCCCGAGCCGGATTCCCCGACCACCCCGAACCGGGAGCGGGCCGGGATGGTCAACGACACGTCGGTGAGCGCGTCCACGCCGCCGGCCGGGCGGAACGGCGAGGTGCGGCTGCGCTGGAATCGCCGGCCGACGCCGATCAGTTCCACCGCCGGAGCAGCCGTCCCGGCCCCCGGCTCACCGGCCGCCGTCGCCGGTTGCGCCGTCACGACGCGCTCCCGGCGCCGGGAACCGCCGGTGCGTCCAGGGTCAGGTCGGCGTCGGCCAGCAGCCGCCGGGTGTGCTCGTGCTGCGGATCGGACAGCACCTGCACCACCGACCCGCGCTCCACGATGCGGCCCTGCCACATCACCAGCAGCTCGTCACAGACCGAGGCGACCACCGCCAGGTCGTGCGAGATGAACAGCAGCGCCGAACCCATCTCCCGGGCCCGGGCATCGATCAGCTCCAGCACCCTGGCCTGCACCGAGACGTCCAGCGCGGTGGTGGGCTCGTCGCAGATCAGCAGGGCCGGGTTGTTCGCCATGGCGATCGCCAACACCACCCGCTGCCGCTGCCCGCCGGACAGCTGGTGCGGGTAGGAGCGGGCCACCCGCGGCGGATCCGGCAGGCCGACGGCCGCCAGCAGGCTGAGCACCTCGTCCCGGGCGGCGCCGCGGCCGGACCTGGTGCGGTGCAACAACATCACCTCGGCCACCTGCCGGTCCACCCGCATCGTCGGGTTCAGCGCCGTCATCGGCTCCTGGAACACCATGCCGGTCAGCCGGCCGCGGGCCGACGCCAGCGAACGCTCGGAGGCCGACAGCAACTCGGGGCCGAACCCGGCGAGCCGCACCGAACCGGAGGCGGTCAGCCCGTCCGGCAGCAGCCCGGCGATCGCCATGCAGGTCAACGTCTTTCCCGAGCCGGACGCGCCGATGATGCCCACCCGCTGGCGCGGCCCCACGGTGAACGAGACCTCCTCGACCAGCGGCACCGAGCCGGCCGAGATGGACAGGTCGGTGACGGTGAGCACCGGGCCGGGCTCGGCAGCGGGCGGCGCGTCTCCCGCGGGGGCGCTGGACACGATGCCCGTCACCGCCCCGCCAGCCGCGGATCGAACCGGTCCCGCAGCCCGTCGCCGAGCAGGTTGAAGCCCAGCACGGC
>DASSTH010000055.1:0-2663 GCA_035708025.1 Nakamurella sp.
GCCGGATCCATCCTCGGCGGCATCACCGCGGTGCGGCTGATGACGGCACTCGGGCCGGTCCGGGCCGTCGGCGTGGCGCTGGCCACCCTGGCCGCCGGCTCGCTGCCGTTCCTGATCGGCAACGTGGCCCTGGTGCTGGTCGGCATGGTGGCCGCCGGGGTCGCCATCCCGTGGGCGTTTGTGGCGATGGCCACCACCCGGCAGAAGCTCACTCCGAACCATCTACAGGGCCGTACCGCCTCGGCGACCGGCGTGTCTTTGCAATTGCCGCAACTGATCTCGACCGGTGTCGGTGCAGCCATCGTGTCCGTGATCGACTACCGGGTGCTGACCGTCGCGGCGGCCGGGGTGATCGTGGCGGCGGCGGTGTGGCTGTTGGCCAGGGGACGCAGCGGTGACGGGGAATCCGGGGGACCCGCAGCCGGCGCCGACCCTGACACCGATGCGCCCGTCACGCTGTCCGGCACGGCGGGCTGACGGACACGGCGGGCTGACCCGCTCCACCTGGGCGCCGTCACCGACGCGGTGGCGGGGTCGGCGAGGCGGTACGGCCGGGACACCGGAGGTAGGCCGGTCAGTCGTGCCCCTCGGCCAGGTAGAGCAGCGCCGCGCGGACCGGGGGTGGGTATCGGTGTCGCCGGACAGCCCGAGCCTGGTGACGCAGGAACTTCCGGTGCTCGTGTAACGCCACGGGCGTTCGCCGGCACTGATTGCCCATGCGCACCGGCGGCCGAGCTCTGAGGCGGCGTGCCGGTGACCACCGGGTCCCACGACACCGGTCCACCTCGCACCGAAGGAGCAGCCTCATGTCCGTCCGCAAGGTCATCGCCGTCATCGCGAGCGCCGTCACCGCCGCCACGCTGGGTCTTGGACTGACCGCGGGGTCCGCCGGGGCGGCCACCCCACCGCCGCAGCCGGACCACGGCGGGCCGGGCGGCTCGCTACCGCTGCGCGCCGACCCGGGCGCGGTGTTCCTGCAGACCAACGACGCCGGCGGCAACGCGGTGATCGCCTTCGCCCGCGGGGACGACGGACGGCTGAGCCAACTCGCCAGCTACCCGACGGGCGGCAACGGGGCGACCCAGCCGGGCGCCGTGGTGGATCCGGTGGCCTCCCAGGGCTCGCTGACCTACGACCGCCAGCACCGGCTGCTGTACGCGGTCAACGGGGGGAGCAACACCATCACCGTCTTCGCGGTGCACGGTCCGCGGCTGCACCGCGTGCAGGTGCTGCCCAGCGGCGGCCAGTTGCCGGTCTCGGTCGGCCACAGCGGCGACCTGGTGTACGTGCTGAATGCCGGTGGGGACGGCGCGATCCAGGGCTTCCGGGTGCGTGGTGAGCGGTTGCACGCGATTGCCGGTTCCACCCGCAGCCTGGGGCTGGGCAACCCGGCCGCACCGAACTTCCTGGCCTCGCCGTCCCAGGTGGCGGTCGCCCCGGACGGACGGGCCGTGATCGTGGCCACCAAGACGCACGCCACGCTGCAGGTCTTCCCGCTGAATGGCGGGGGCCGGCCGGCCGCCGCGGCGGTGGTCACCGACACCGGGGCGGGAACCGTGCCGTTCGCGCTCACCTTTGACGCGGCCGGGCGGCTGCAGGTCGCCGACGCCACCGGCGGTGCCTACTCCTACGCGGTGCACCACGACGGCACCCTGGACCCGGTGTCGCCGTTCGTGGCGAACGGTCAGGCCGCCACCTGCTGGTCGGTGAACGCCCAGGGCTACCTGTACGTGGCCAACGCGGGCTCCAGCACCATCACCGGGTACCGCACCGACGCGGCCGGCCAGCTCGCGCTGCTGGATCCCTCCGGGGTGAGCGCCCACACCGACGCCGGTCCGATCGATCTGGCGGCCAGCGGTGACGGGCGGTTCCTGTACCAGCACGCGGCCGCCGCCGGCGCCATCGACGAGTTCCGGGTCGGCGCGGACGGCTCGCTGACCTTGATCGGCACCGTCGCCGGCCTGCCGGTGGACAACGGTTCCGGACCGGAAGGGATCGCGGCCAACTGACCGCTCCGGCTCGCACCCGCTACCACCGGCCCTGCACGGGGCCGGTGGTAGCGTCGCGCTTCGTGCGGCCGCAGGAGCAGTCCGATCCGCAGCCCCGGGACGACGATCTCCTGGCCAGGCTGCGATCCGGTGACGAGCGCGCCTTCGCCGAACTCGTCCGCCAACACCATGACTCGTTGATCCGGCTGGCCCGTCCGGTCGTGTCGTCACAGGCGGTCGCCGAGGAGGTCGCGCAGGAGACGTGGTTCGCAGTGATCCGTGGCCTGCCGGGCTTCCGGGGTGGATCCTCACTGCGCACCTGGATCGTGCGGATCCTGTTGCGCACGGCCCAGAACCGCGCGGCCCGCGAGCGGCGCAGCCTGCCCTTCTCGGCGTTGTCCGGCGCCGACTCCGACGAGGGACCCACCGTGGACCCCGCCCGCTTCCGGCCGCCCGGCGATCCCTGGGCCGGCTTCTGGTCCAGCCCGCCGCAGGCATGGTGGACCGCCCCGGAGCCCCAGGCTATGGCGGCCGAGACCGGCCGGGTGGTCGCCCGGGCGTTGCAGGACCTGCCGCCGGCCCAGGCGTCGGTGGTGCGGCTGCGGGATGTGGAGGGCTGGTCGGGTGCCGAGGTCTGTGCGGCGCTCGGCCTGACCGAGGCCAACCAGCGGGTGC
>DASSTH010000056.1:0-5293 GCA_035708025.1 Nakamurella sp.
CAACGCCCACGAGGGCGGTGAAGCCTTCGACGAGGCCGCGCTGGCCGGCTGGCTGGCGACCGTCCTGCATGACGCTCCGGTGCCCGGAAGGAATGGTTGTTGGCCGAGCTGCTGATCCCCACCGTCGACGACTTCACCAGCGCGACAGTGATCGACCGGTTCGACGACATGGTCAACCCTCCGGGTCTGACCAACCATGTGGCCGTGGTGCAGGTGGATCACGACGTGGTCGCGGTGCGCAGCCTGAACGTTCCGCCGGTGTCGACCGGAGACACCGTCACCGGTCAGCTGTTCCTGGACGGCAGGCTGGCCCGGTCGTTCGGCGCCGCCGTGGAGTGCACTTGGCGGCCCGACCAGGTGCGCCGGCGCACCGTGATCGACGGCTGGCGCGTGGACACCGTCACCGCCTGCCCGCCCGGCGCCACCGCGGTGGTGGTCCGGATCGACATCACCAACCTGGCCGATCGCGACCGGGACGTGACGATGGGGCTGCGCATCGAATCGGCGGTGACGCACGCCGGTCACCCCTGGGTGGAGCAGATCGAACAGCCGTGGGCCAGCCCGTTCTCCCCCACCGCGGACAACCGGATCGAGTTCGACGGGGCCCGCCGGATCGGCACCGCGGTGGACGGTTCGGCCAGTGCGGTGCAGGGCCTGGTGCCGGTGGCCGGGCGCTGGGTGATCGGCGGCGCGCCCGGCATGCTCGAGGCCCGCGGGTCCGTTTCCGCGGGTGGCACCGGCACCGTGGCGTTCGGCTACGCCATCGCCTCCGGACGGGACACCGCGGACGGCGGCCGGCGACGGGCGCGAGATGCCTTCGACCGCGTCACCGCCGATGTCGATGCCGCACTCGCCGCCGCCACCGAGCAGTGGAACACCGGCCTGGCCGCCATGTTCACCCCCGGAAACGGCGAGTTCTCCGGATCCCTCCCGGTGCTGCGCACCAGTAACCCGGCGCTGCGCACACTGTACTGGTGGGGCGCGATGGGAGTGCTGTGGTTCCGCCGGGACAACCCTGCCAGTGTGTTGGGCCGGACCTACGACACCCTGATGCCGCGGCACTGGCAGACCACCACGTTCATCTGGGACTACAGCCTGTCCTCCCTGGTGCATGCGCTGCTGGACCCGGTGGAGATGCGCCGGCAGGTGGCGCACTGGGTGGGGCTGGACATCGACTCGCACTTCGGCACCGAGTGGCTGACCGGCGGGCCGGTGGGCTACTGGTACTCGGTCAACCACTATGCGATGACCCGGCTGGTGGACGACTATCTGCGCTACACCGGTGATCTCGATTTTCTGGACACCGAACTGTCCGCGGCGGACGGCGAGAAGTTGTCCATGGAGCGGCATGTCGAGACCTGGGCACGGGCCTGGCACCGCCGGCGGACCGGCACCGGGCTGGCCGATTACGGCGGCATCGACAACCTGCTGGAGTGCGTGTCCAGCTATGTGCACGAGGTGGCCAGCCTGAACGCGGCGAACGTCTGGTGCCTGCGCCGGGCCGCGGACGTCGCCGAATCGCGCGGCCGCGGTGACGACGCCGCCGGATTGCGCGCCGAGGCGGACGATCTGGCCCGGCTGGTGCTGGCGCGATATGTACCTGGCGCCGGCATCTTCCACACCGGCATGCCGGACGGCTCACTGGTGCAGACCCGGCACTGCTACGACTTCGCCACCGTGGGAACGACCATCGCGACGGATCTTCCGGACCCGGTCCGCACCGAGATGGTGGACTTCTTCGTCCGGGAACTGCGCACCGATTCCTGGATGCGGGCGCTGTCACCCTGCGATCCGGACGCCGGATTCTCGGTGCGGCCGGACCACCAGTGGAATGGCGCGTATCCCGCCTGGCCCGCCGACAGCGCCCGGGCGGCGATCGCGCTGGGCCGCCCCGAGGTGGTCGCCGAGTGGATCGACGGCCTCGCCCGGTCCACCCTGCAGGGTCCCCCCGGCCAGGCGCACTTCGTCGAGGAGGCCGCCGATCCGGTGGCGGGCGGGGCGCGCAAGGCGCCGGCGCAGTACCCGTACCTGATCGACTGGGCCTGCTCGTCGGCCGGCGCCTGGTGCGAGTTGGTGATCTCGTCGATCTTCGGGGTCCGGGTCGGGCTGGACGGGACGGTGACGGCGTCCGGTGTGCTGGAGCACTTCGATCCCGATGCCCGGCTGGAGGGCCTGCGGGTGCAGGGGCGCAGCTACACCGTGACGGCGTCCGGGGTCCGCCCCGAATAGCCCCGGTCGTGTGGTCCAGCGGGCGCCATGGGCGCTCGCTGGGTAACACGGCCCCTCCCGGTTCACCGCACACCGGCTCGCCTGTTACCCTGGCGCCAGGTCACGAGTTCCAGCGTCAAGCCCCGGCTCGCTGGACGGCAACCCTCCACTCGCGGTGGGGTGCTCCGGGTGAGGACCTGGCGGACGTCACAAGGCGATCCGCAAGCGCGGGCCTGGCACGGGCCCGGTCGAGAAGGGCTTTGTCATGACCGAGTGTTGTTGTTGATCCTGTGATGTGGCGGCCGCCGGTCGGCTGCACCTGCTGACGTCCGTTGGGCTGTGGGCGCTGGCGCTCGCCGCCCGAACCGTCGAAGTGGCGCTGCCGTCGATCGGTCGCGCCCCGATCCCGCGCGTGCTCTCCGTCCTGCAGGTGGCACGGCAATGGCGCGCACCCGGCAGGACTCACCTCGCAAAGCACATCGTCACCGACGTGGAAAGGAACACCCATGACTACCGCTACCGTTGCCGCCCTGGACACCCCACTGACCCGGATCGTCGACGCCACCGCCGAGGCGCTGACCGCCGAACCGGCCCGGGCCGTCGTCGTCTTCGACGCGGCAGCCACCGGTCACGACGCCGTGGCCAGCACCATCGCCCTCGGCGAGTACCGGGTGGAGGTGGACGAGCCGCCGAGCCTGGGCGGCGCCGACACCGCCCCGAACCCGGTGCAGTACTACCTGGCTTCGCTGCTGTCCTGCCAGATCGTCACCTACCGGTTCTGGGCCGACCGGCTCGGGCTGCGCATCGACCGGATTACCGCCACGGCGGAGGGTGACCTGGACGTGCGCGGCTTCTTCGGCCTGGACGACGCCGTGCGCGCCGGATTCACCGAGGTGCGGGTCAACGTGGACATCGCCGGGCCGGACGATGCCGAGCGCTACCGCGAGTTGCACCGGGCGGTGGACGAGCACTGCCCGGTACTGGATCTCACCGCCAACCCGACCCCGGTGGTCACCACGCTGTCGGTCGTCGAGTAGCCGACGCCGGCAGGGGGCCGTCGCACCGGCGTACCGGGTGGGACGGCCCCCGCAGGCGGCTGCCGCCCGGCGCTGCGACATACTGCCGCGGTGCCTCGGTTGATCCTGCTCAACGGGCCGCCCGGGTGCGGCAAGTCCACCCTGGCCCGCCGCTACGTGGCCGATCACCCGCTCGCGCTCTGCCTGGACGTGGACCGGATCCGCGCGATGGTCGGCCGGTGGCAGGACGATGTGCACGCCGCGGGTTTGCTGGCACGGGCCAGCGCGCTGGCGGCGGCGCGGGTGCACCTGCAGTCCGGTCACGACGTGGTGGTGCCACAACTGCTGGCCGGCGCCCAGTTCCTGGAGCAACTGGCGGAGTTGGCGGCCGAGGTGGGGGCGCAGTTCGTCGAGGTGGCGCTGACCGACAGCAAGGAGAACGCGCTACGGCGCTTCGCCGAACGCCATCGCCTGGTATCCGACTCCGCCGAACCCGGTCCCGACCACGCGGTGAGCACGGAGGAAGAACTGTCCGTCCTGTACGACAGCGTGATGACGTTCCTGGCCACGCGGGAGGACGCCATCATCGTGCCGGTGGTGGACGGTGGGATCGAGGCGACCTACCGCGACCTGACCAGCCGGCTCGATCCGGAATCGTGAGCGCCCCGGCGGAGGTTTCCCGCCGTCGGCGACGGGTAGCACCGCAGGATGAGGATGCGCGGAATCCTGGCTGCCGTGGCCCCGCCACTCGCCGCGGCGATCGCGGGTTCGTTCGGAAGCCGGCGGGCACCGCAGGTCTACCACCGGCTCGCCAAACCTCGCTGGGCGCCGCCCAGCGGTGCGTTCGGACCGGTGTGGACGGCGTTGTACGGCCTGATCGGGTTCGCCGGCTGGCGGATGTGGCAGGGTCGCACGCCACCGCGGGTCTGGGGCCTGCACGCCGCGCAGCTGACGCTCAATGCGGTGTGGCCCTTCGTGTTCTTCTCCGCCCGTGACAAGCGGGCGTCGTTGGCCGTCATCGCGGCGCTGGACGCCGTGCTGATCGGGCAGATCGGCGACCTCGCCCGCCGGGACGCGGTGGCCGCCGCGGCACTGGGGCCGTATCTGGGCTGGACGTTGTTCGCCACCGCGCTGACTGCCAGCGTCAGCGACCCCGATCGCGTCGCGCCCGGCTGAGCGCCGGTCCTTCAGACCGACCCGCCGCACACCTTCAGATCCGGAGTGAACGTCTGCTTGTCGAAGATCTTCGCCTGCCCACCGATCCCGCCGGTCCGTTCGATCGGCGTGGTTCGAAAGACCTTCAGGAATAGGTTGATCAGGTCGGCGACCGGCGCCGGAATGCTGTAGCCCACCCCGTAGTTCGCGTAGAGCGACAGCCTGGTGCTGCGGCAGACGATGCGCTGGGTGCCGCCGGTACCGGGTGCGAACACCCCGGCATCGGACCCCCGGGTGATGCCTAGCGATGCCGTGAGGCCGAAGTACACGCCGGCGGTGAAGCCGAACGCGCCGACCCCGACCAGGAACCGGGCCTGGTAGGACAGCACCACCCCCATCGGCCCGAGCGACAGGCCGTCCATGGTGTCGTTGATGCTCTGCCGGACGGTCAGGGACGCCGGTGCCGCGGCCGAGAACGAGCCGTTGCGATAGCTGAATCCCAGGCCGGCCTTGAGCGAGTACTCGCCGGAGATGGCGATCACCCCGGTCTTCGCCGAGAACGCCGACTTGACCACCACCCACTGATTGACCACGGCCGACAGCGGGATACCGAAGGCGCTCAGCGGCACGCTGAAGTCCAGCGGTATGGCGACCTTCTCGTTGATCTGCGCGTCGCTGTCCTGACGCGCGGCGGTGACGGACACCTTCAGGCCCGCGGCGCCGTTGACCCGCAGCCCCGCCTCGATCAGGTTTCCGCCGCTGATCTTCAACACGAAATCCACGGTGGGGCGGGTGATCTGCAGCTGGACATCACCCACCGCGCGGACGCCGTTACGGTCGTAGCTGAAGTGGGTGCCGACACCACCGTCACAGCACACCGGGGTGAGCCGCAACCCGGAGCTGCCCACCTGCTT
>DASSTH010000057.1:0-11770 GCA_035708025.1 Nakamurella sp.
AGCAGGCCGAACGGGACCACGCAGGCGGGCAACGAGCCGTCGACGGCGTCCGTGCCGATCCACTTGGTCAGGTGGCCCGCCGGAGAGACCGCGTCCGCGAGCAGCACCGCGCGGATGCGGCCGGCGGTGTCCGCGGCCGCGGCCCGGCGGCGCTCGCCCAGCTCCGGGATGCCCGATGCCGCAACCAGTCCGGCGAACACCGCACCGAGTGTGGAGGTGTGCCGGTGCTCGACGTGTTCCTCCCACCAGTCGTAGCAGGCCCGCTCGCCGACCGCGCACAGGTAGTCGACGCAGACGCCGATCCCGGCCAGCCAGCGGTCCAGGTCCCGACCGTGCCGCCGGGCGTGCCGGGTGACCGCCCACAGCCACAGGCCGTAGCCGTCGGTCTGGAAGTCCCACCACGGATCCGACCCGTCGCGGCCGTCCAGGGTGAACCGGGTGGGCAGCAGCAACGCCGGCTCGGGGTCGTCGTCCCGGGCCGCCGCCAGCACGGCGGCCACCCGGTCGGCCCGGTCGGTCAGCACGCCGCCGACCCAGTCGTGGAAGCGGTCCGCGGACTCCGCCGCCCCGACCCGGGACATCCCTTCGGCGGTGAAGGAGCCGTCTCGCAGCCAGGCGTACCCGCGGTAGGCGGAGAACTGCGGGCACGCCGGGTAGGCGCCGCTGTCGGCCTGCAGGTCGGTGATCAGTTCACGGCTGCGCCGGCCCAGCCGGATCAGGGCATCCCGATCCGGCCGGGCCAGTTCGCCGATCGTGTCGGCGCGGGTCATCCGCCGAGCAGCGACGTCACCGTCGCGGCGGCGGCGGGCAGGCTGTCCTCCACCGTGGTGTTCCCGGCGGCGGCACCGGTCAGGGCGTCGTCGATGGCGTCCTGCATCTCCTGCTGGCTCTCGATCGTCGGCGGCAACACGGCGTTGTCCAGGGCGTCGAACACGGCCTTGCGGTTGGCCGGCTTCGGCTGATCGAGATAGGCGCCCAGCTTGGACTCGTCACCGATCGGCGGCAGTTCCCAGCCGCTGCCCAGGCGGGTGTTCACCATGGCGTCCGAAGAGGTGAGGAACTCCAGCCACTTCTGCGCTGCGGCGGCGTTCTTCGACGAGGCGCTCACCGCGACCGCGTTGGCGAACATCGCGGATGCCTTGGTGGTATTGCCCGGCTCCACGGCGATGTCCCAGTCGAACGGCACGTCGGCCAGCGCGCCGAACATCCAGATCCCGGTGTGCCACATGGCGAGCTTGCCGTCCTTGAAAAGGTTGGTGTCGAAGTCCGGCGTGCCGGCTCCGTCGGCGGCGGTGGGCATCACCGAGCCGGACTTGTCGGTCAGCCAGTGCGCCGCCTCGATCCCGGCCGGCGAATCGAACGTGGCCTTGGTCTTGTCCTCGTTGAAGAACTGGCCGCCGTTCTGCGCCAGCACCTTGTAGAACTCGTTGTAGGAGATGGGCTGGTAGTCGCCCCACACGCCCTTGGCCTTGTCGGTGAGCTTCTCGGCCGCGGCCTTCTCGTCGGCCCACGTCCAGTCGTCGGTCGGCGTGTCCACCCCGGCGGCGTCGAACAGGGTCTTGTTGTAGAACAGCACCACGTCGGAGAACGACTCCGGCAGGCCGAACTGCTTGCCGTCCACCGCGAACGCGTCGATCAGGCTCTTCTTGTACGGGGTGGCGTCCACGTTCGGCAGTTCGGCCAGCGCACCGGAGGAGGAGTAGGACACGAAGTGCTGGTAGTCCAGTTCGAAGGCATCGGCCGCGGTGCCGCCGGCGATGGCGGTCTGCAGCTTGGTGAAGTAGTCGGCGTACGGCAGCGTCTGGACGGTGACGGTGATGCCGGGGTTCGCCTTCTCGAAGGCGTCCACGATCGCCGCCAGGTCCTTCTCGTGCCCGCCATTGGAGGAGAACTCCATGTAGGTGATGTCACCGGTCACCTGCGGGGCACTGGAGGATTCCGGTGCGGAGGATGCCGCGGACGAGGACGCCCCGGAGGTTTCGTCACCGGCGGAACCGGTGGCGGCCGAGGCGGTATCGGACGACGAGGTGACGGGTGCCGGGCTGGAGCTGGTCGTGTCGTTGCCGGCCGGGCTGGGCGGCTGTGACGCCGAACCCTGTGAGCAGGCGGCCAGCAGCAGGGCGAGCAAGCCGGTTCCGGCCGCCAGCAGCCGGATTCTGTTGCGGTTCACGTGGTGTCCTTTCTGGACGGACCGTCCGGCGGGTGCCGGTCCGGCGGGGTTTGTCCGTGCGGTTACTTGATTCCGGTGTGGGCCAGGCCCGCGATGATGTGCCGTTGGGCCAGCACGTACACCACGGCGATGGGGATGATGGAGACCACCGAACCGGCCATCACCACGTCCCAGGCGGTGGTGTATTGACCGTGCAGGGCGGACAGGCCGAGCGGCAGGGTCATCAGCTCCGGCGAACGGATCACCACCAGCGGCCACAGGAACGAGTTCCAGCTGGCCATGAAGGCCAGGATGGCGACCGTGGCCAGGCTGGGCCGGATGAGCGGCAGCACGATGGTGGTGAAGATCCGCAGGTGCCCGGCCCCGTCGATCACCGCGGCCTCGTCCAGTTCCCGCGGTAGCGCCTCTATGGCCTGCTTGAGCAGGAACACCCCGAGCGCGGAGGCCATGGACGGGGCCAACAGGGAGAAGTAGGTGTCCTGCAGGGTGAGCACCTTCATCTCGATGAACAGCGGGACGACCAGCACCTGCAGCGGCACCATCAGCGTTGCGAGGTAGGCGCCGAACACCACCCCGCGGCCGCGGAAGCTCATGCGCCCGAAGGCATATCCGGCCATCGACCCGGTGATCAGCTGCAGCACGGTGGCGACGACCGCGACGGCGAAGGAGTTCAGCACGATCCGCCACATCGGCAACGTGGCAAACAGTGTTCGGTACGCGTCCAGCGTCGGGTTCTTGACGAACAGGGTCGGTCCCTGGGACAGCGTGCCGCCCGGGGTGATGGAGGTGACGACCGTCCACAGGAACGGGAACAGCATCACGAACGCGCAGGCGATCAGGCCGAGGTACAGCGCGATGCGGCCCACGGTGATCCTGCTGGCCGGGCGCGCGATCCGGCGCGGAGGCATGCCACGGCGATCCGTCACCGGCTCTGGCGACTCGGCCAATGTCGTGGTGAAGTGGCGCACGGCGCTAGGCATGGGTCACCCACCGGCGTTGGCCGGCCAGCTGGGCGGCGGTGATGACCAGGATCAGCACGAACAGCAGCCAGGACAGTGCCGCGGCGTCGCCCGCCCGGCCGTAGCGGAAGGTTAGGTTGTAGATCTGGCCCACCACCACCTGGGTGGCGCCCTGCGGTCCCCCACCGGTCATCACGAAGACCTGGTCGAACACCTGCAGGCCGTTGATCAGTGAGATGACCACCACGAAGAAGCTGGACGGGGAGAGCAGCGGCAGGGTGATGCGGCGGAAGCGTTGCCAGCCGGTGGCGCCGTCGACGGTCGCGGCTTCCTGCAGCTCGGACGGAATCGCCTGCAGCCCGGCCAGCATGATGACCATCACGAAGCCGAGGTCCTTCCACGCCGACGCCAGGATGATCGACGGCATGGCCCAGTCCGGATCGGTCCACCAGCCCGGCTGGCCCAGGTGCAGCGCCCCGAGAACCGCGTTCACCACGCCGTTGGCCGGGTTGAGCAACCACTGCCAGACCAGTGCCACCACCACCCAACTGGTGATCACCGGAAGGAAGACCGCAGCCCGGAAGAAGGTGCGGCCGGCCAGCTTCTTGTTCAGCATCACCGCCAGTCCGAGCCCACCGAGGTAGACCAGCGGGAGGTAGCCGGCGATGTATCCCAGCGTGTGCAGGAAGAGCTTGCCGGTCTGCGGATCGTGCAGCAGCCGCACATAGTTGTCCACGCCGGCGTACTTCGGTGCCGAGATCAGGTTCCACTTGTGCAGGCTGACCCAGATCGAGGCGCCCATCGGGATGACGGTGAACAGCAGCAGCGGGACCGCGCTGGGCAGCAGGAACACCAGCACCCAGAACGCATTGCGCCAGCCGCGATCACCGGGCAGCCCCCGGGTGTGCCTGACCCGTCGGGCGGTGACGGGGGCGGGCTGTGCGGTCGCGGTCGTCATCGGGATGCCCCATCGGTGACGGGCGTCCCGGGCGGCGGGTCGTCGGTGACGGACCGGGCTGCGCCGTCGCCGGGGACGGCGGTGGCGGCGGTGACGGTCCCCGCGCCGATATCCCCGTCACCGCTGGCCTGCAGCCGGACCCGCACCATCCGGCCCTGGTCACCGCCCAAGCCGACTACGTCGAACGGCGCGGACAGCACCAGCGATGCGGCGCCCAGCGCCCAGTGATCGTCCGACCAGGGCTCCACCACGAACGGGATGCCCCGCCGGGACGGCATCAGGCTGCTGCGGAACGCGAGCTGGAAGCCGGGTTCCCAGAACGGCCAGGCGTCGATGCCCTCACCGAGCAGCACCACGATCTCCGGGTCCAGCACCTGCACCACGCCGGCCAGCGCGCGGCCCAGGATGCCGCCCGCTTCGGCGTACAGCTGCCGTGCCGCCTCGTCACCGGACCGGGCGGCGGCCAGCAGTTCGGTCCCGCCCTGCCCGGCATCGATGACCCCGCGCTCTCGGGCGGTGCGCAGCAGGGCCCCGTCACCGACCAGGGCCTCCAGGCAGCCGCGCGACCCGCACTCACAGGCCGGACCGTCCGGATCCACTGCGATATGGCCGATCTCGCCGGCGCCGCCGGTCGCGCCGCGGTGCACCACCCCGTCGATCACCACGCCGCAGCCCACCCCGCGGCCGATGGTGACCACCAGGTAGGAGCGGTGATCGCGCCCGGCGCCGTACAGCCGGTCGGCCACCGCCAGGGCGTTCACGTCGTTCTCCACCAGGACCGGCAGCCCCAGCCGGGCCCGCAGGATCGGCCCGACCCGGGCGTCCGACCAGCCCAGGGTCGGCGCCTCCACCACGCCGGACGGCCGGGAGTCAACGGAGCCCGGGATGCCGACCCCGACCCCCAGCAGGTGTCCGGACATCCCGGCGATAGCGTCCTGCAACAGATGCGCCAGCTGGTCCAGGGCGTCCGGCCGGCCGGAGGCGAACGGGATGGTGACGGAGGTTTCGATGGTGCCGGCCAGGCCGACCTGCACCACGGCCAGGTGGTCGGCGGTGACCTTGACCCCGACGGCGGCGCCGGCCGAGCGCACCAGGCCCAGCAGGCGCGCGGGCCGGCCGCCGTTGGACGGCGTGGTGTCCAGCTCGGTGACCAGCCCGCGCGCGATGAGGATCTTGGACAGCTGGGTGACCGTCGCCGAGCTCACGTCCAGCAGGCGGGCCAGGTCGGCCCGCGAGGTGGCTCCCCGGGTACCGAGCACGCCGAGGATCGCGGACTGGATCATCGGATCCTGCGACGCTGGCGGGCGGGGCGGCATGGGGGTCCTCACGACGGGCTGCGGTGGTCCCGGCGCCGGCGGAGCGACTCGCTGTCAGAGCCGTCCGTCATTGTTCGGGACTTTATTTAGTCGTAAGTTAACCGTGCGTCCGGGCCAGCGAAAGGGCCGTTACCGGATCGTGATGTCAAGGCGCCACCACGGGCGCAGCAACTCCCCCACCCCCCACGGAGTTGTGAGTCCCAGACCGCGCTATGGCGCAGCCTGGGGCACACGACTCGAGGGTTTACGGCTCGCGGTTGTCACGGCGCCGGTTCCCCCACCGGGTTGTGAGTCCCAGACCGCGCTATGGCGCAGCCTGGGGCACACGACTCGCGAAGGGTGTGGGCGAGGGCCTCAGCGGCGGCGGGCGATGCGGGCGCCGATCAGCACGCCGGCCGCCATCGCGACGGCGCCCGTCACCGCCGCGGCCACCAGCGCCGCCGGGCCGACTCCCGCCGGTCCGGCCGCTGCCGGCGCCGCCAGGGTGGCACCGAATGGGGACTCACCGGAGGCCGCCGCACCGGGCGCCGGGGGCACAGCGGCGGAGGCCGGTTGCCCCGTCACCGCCCGCTTCCCGGTCAGCACGTCGTCGATGGAGGCGAAGAACAGCCCGGCGGTCTTCTTGGCCACGCTGGTCAGCACCCGCTGCCCCACCCCGCCGACCATGCCGCCGACCGCGGCGTCCGCGTCGTAGTCCAGCCGGGTTGTCCCGTCACCGGCGTCGGACAGGGTCACCGCGACAGTGGTGTCGATGGTTCCCGGCGCGCCGGCCCCGGCGGCGCGCATGGTGAGCGAGGACGGCGCGATCAGGTCGTACAGCTTGACCTCGCCGGCGTAGGTGCCCTTGATCGCCGCCACGCCCATGTGCACGGTCAGCCCGAAGTGGTTGTCGCCCAGCGGATTGAGCACCTGACAGCCGGGAATGACGCCGGCCAGCACCGCCGGGTCGGTGATGGCCGCCCACACCTTGTCCGGTGTCGCGTGCAGCACCGACGTTCCGCTGATCTTCACCGTGGTCCTCCATGGTCGTCCGGGTCAGCTGCGGCGGTCCCGCCGAGTCGGGGCAACTCCCCCGCGGCCGCCCGCCGGTGCAGGTCGAACAACGCGCTGGGGTTCAGCGGCATCGAGTCGATCGGGAACCCGACCGCATCCTCCACCGCGGAGGCGATCAGCGCCGACACCGGGATCACCCCGGCCTCGCCGGCACCCTTGACGCCCAACGGATTCAGCGGTGACGGGGTCTCCTGGTGACCGAGCTCGAGGCCGCCCAGCTCGCGCTGCGGGATCTCCGTGACGTACGGCATGAGGAAGTCCATGAACGAGGCGTTGACCAGCTGGCCGTGCTCGTCGTAGCTCATCACCTCGTACAGCGCGCCGCCGATGCCCTGGGCCACCCCGCCGTGCACCTGGCCGGCGACGATCATCGGGTTGATCAGCCGCCCGCAGTCGTGCACCACGCAGTACTTGCGGATGGCGATATCGAAGGTCTCCGGGTCGATCTCGACGATCGCGGCATGCATGCCGGAGGCGAAGGTAGAACGCGGCGGGGAGTAGTACTCCTTGCCCTCCAGCCCGGGCTCGTCGTCCTCGGCCACCGGCGGCTTGTCCGGGTCGCCGGGCTTGGCGAACTGGGTGGCGGCCGCCGCGGCCTTGTCGAAGGCGTAGCGCAGCGGGTTGGACAGCACGGCCACCTGTCCGAGCGGGATCGCGGTGCCGGGATTGCCCTTCATCTGCACCACGCCGTCGACGACGTCCAGGTCGTCCGGGTCGCATTCCAGCGCGTCGGCAGCCACCTTCAACGCCTTGGCCTTGGCGGCGCGGGCGGCCAGCGCCACCGCCGACCCGGACATCACCGCCGTGCGGGAGGCGAAAGTGCCGACGGCGTAACCGAACCGGCGGGTGTCGCCGGTCACCACGCGCACCTTATCGAACGGCACGCCGAGCTCGTCGGCGGTGATCTGGGCCAGCATCGTCTGGTGCCCCTGGCCCTGCGAGGTCAGGCCGGTGGCCACGTCCACCGTGCCGTCGGTCTGCACGTGCACGTGCGCGCCCTCGTACGGCCCGACGCCGGTTCCCTCGACATAGCAAGCCATCCCGATGCCCAGTAGCTTGCCGTCGGCGGCCGCCTGCTGCCGCTCCCGGTCGAAGCCGTCCCAGCCGATCATGTCCTTGAGCATGGTGAGCTGGTCGGGATAGTTGCCGGAGTCGTAGACCAGCGGCCGTCCGTCCTGGAAGATCAGCCCCTGGTCGAACGGGAACTCGTCCGGCTGGATGAAGTTGGCCGCCCGCACGTCGGTGCGGTCCCGGCCCAGCGCCTGGGCGATCTTGTCCACGGTGCGCTCCATGACGAACACCCCCTGCGGGCGGCCGGCCCCGCGGTACGGCGTCACCTGCACCGTGTTGGTGTACATGGAGAAGAACTCCACCCGGTAGGCCGCCGGCTTGTACGGGCCGAGCAGCTGGGTCGAGGTGATGATCGGCACGATGATGCCGTACGGGGTATAGCCCCCGTTGTCGTGCCAGAAGACCACGTCCAGCGCGAGGATCCGCCCCTCGTCGTCGAATCCGACGCGCACGTGGTGGTCCTGGCCTCGTTCGTGGGCCGACGACACGAAGTGTTCGCGGCGGTCCTCGGTCCATTTCACCGGCCGCCGCAGCCGCAGTGCCGCGAACGGCACCATGATCTCCTCCGGCCACGGGTGCATGATCTTCACCCCGAAGCCGCCGCCCACGTCCGGGGTGATCACCTCCACCTTCAGCAGCGGGAGTTCCAGCTTCGCGGCGATCGCGGCACGCACCGAGGTGGACGCCTGGGTGGAGGAGTACACCCGCAGGGACTCGTCGTCCGGGTCCCAGCGGGCGTGCACGGCCTTGCCCTCCAGCGGGGTGGAGGCGCTGCGTTCCACGTGCAGGTCGAACTCCAGCAGGTGCGGCGCGCCCGCCAGCCCGGATTCCACGTCACCGACCTGTTGCAGCAGGTGCGCCGCCACGTTGTCCGGCACGTCCTCGTGCGCGGTGCGCTCGGCCGCGCGGGCCGCATCCAGCCCGACCACCGGGGGCAGCACGTCGTAGCTGACCCGGATCCGGCCGACCGCATCCTCTGCCAGGTAACGGTTCTCGGCCACCACCATGGCGACCGGCTCGCCGACGTGGTGCACGTACTCCTTGGCCAGGGCGTAGGCGGTGCGGGGGGCGTGCAACGCCGGGTGTGGGATCAGCACCGGGAGCGGCTCGCCGACCGCGCCGGTGAGGTCCTCGTGGGTGAAGATCGCCAGCACGCCGTCGACGTCCAGGGCATCGGTGACGTCGATGTCGGTGATGCGCGCGTGCGCGTGCGGCGACCGCAGGAACGCCGCCTCCAGAACCGGTGTGCCGGCGCCGATGTCGTCGGTGTAGCGGCCGCGGCCGGTGGTCAGCCGGATGTCCTCGGTCCGGCGCACCGGGGAGCCGAAGTAGCGCTGGGCCATCAGGCGGTCACTCCGTCGTGGTCGAAGCCCTCGTCCGGCAGTGGCGCGTCGGGATCGTCGGCCAGCTCCGCGGCCCGCAGCACGGCGGCCACGATGTTCTGGTACCCGGTGCAGCGGCACAGGTTTCCGGCGATCATGTCCACCGCCTGCTCCGCCGTGGGGTGCGGGTTCTCCGCCAATCCGGCGGTGATGGTGGTCAGGAAGCCCGGCGTACAGAACCCGCATTGCAGGGCGTGGCAGTCCCGGAACGCCTGCTGCACCGGGGACACCGTCACCGTCCCGTCCGGTCGCAGGTCGCCCAGCCCCTCCACCGTGGTCACCGACCGGCCGTCCACGCTGACCGCGAACAGCAGGCAGCTGCGCACCGGGGCGCCATCCAGCAGTACCGTGCACGCCCCGCACACCCCGTGCTCACAGCCGACATGCGTGCCGGTCAGGGCGAAGTCGTGCCGGAGCAGGTCGGACAGGGTGCGCCGGACGTCGACCTCGGCCGACCGGCGCACGCCGTTGACGGTCAGCGTGACGGTGCGCCGGGTGTGACCAGCAGCCGCCGCGGGCGCGCTCATGCGGTCCCCCATCGGGATCTTCGCGGGTTTGATGCTGGATTCTGCGCGGAATCCGGCCCAGAACGGAGTATCAAACCCGCGAAGTTCGGGGTGCCTGCGCGGGCCACGCGGGGGGCGGTCACGCGGCGGCCTCCGTTGCGGCGGCGTCCAGCGCCTGGCGGATCGCCCGGACGGTCAGCACGCCGGCCAGGTGTCGCCGGTAGTGGGCGCTGGCGTGGATGTCGTCACCGGGGTCGACGGCCTCCCGGGCCGCGGCCGCCGCGGCGTCCGGCCCGGCCGCCCAGGCCGCGGAAAGGTCCAGCACCAGGGGGGTCTCGGCCAGCGACAGGTAGCCGCAGCGCACCGTCGCCGGGCCTCCGTCGCGGGCCGGCACGACCACCGCCCCCACCCCGGCCAGCGCGTAGTCCCCATGCCGGCGCGCCATCTCGACGAATGCCGTGCCGGAACCGGGCGCGGCGGCCGGGAAGAAGGCGCTGACCGCCAGCTCGTCCGGCGCCAAGGACGACTCCAGGGGGCCGACGAAGAACTCGTCCGCCGGGATCACCCGGGAGCCCCGCACCGACTGTGCCGTCACCGATCCCCCGGTCAATGCCAGCACCGCCGTCATCTCCCCGGAGGGGTCGGCGTGCGCCAGCGAGCCCACGGTGGTGCCGCGGTTGCGGATGGTGGGGTGCGCCACCAGTTGCAGCGCCTGGCCGAGCAGCGGCTGCGCCCGGTTGGCGGCGGGGTGCCGCTGCACGGCCGCGTGCCGGGCCAGCGCACCGATCGTCACGCCGTTGGCCGTCACCTCGATGCGGTCCAGCTCGCCGATGCCGTTGATGTCCACCAGATGGGCCGGCTCGGCCAGCCGCATGGCGAGCACCGGGACCAGGGACTGCCCGCCGGCCAGCACCTTGCCGTCGTGGCCCACCTCGGCCAGGGTGGCGACCGCCTCGGCGACGGAACGGGGTCCGTGCCAGGCGAACGGAGCGGGCTTCATGCCTCGATCCTGCCCTACCCGATCGGGCGCCGTGACGGACAGGACCTGCCAGCCCGCCGCCCGGCCGGTGGTGAATGGTGCCAGTCGGCCACGGACCTGCGAACCGAGCGGATGCCGGACAGGCGAGCGGGGCGGGTCCGTGAAGGGTCCCGCCCCGCTGCCGCACGGCGCGAACCGCCGCGTGACACTGCTGAACTACCGCACCGAACTACTGACGCACGCTCGGCTCCGCCGGGCGGTCGTCGTCCCGGAACGGCGGTTCCTCCTGGCCGGTCTCGTCGTAGACCGTCCCCGTGGAGATCGCCGCGCCGCCGGCATAGGCGCGCCCGCCGGCCTGTTCCTCCCGGCGCAGATGCGGGGCCATCCACCGGGACAGGTGGTACATCACGATGACCACGATGGTGCCCAGCGCGATGCCGGAGATCTCGAAGTTGTCGCTGAACTTCAGGGTGACGTTCCCGATGCCGATGATCAGCCCGGCGGACAGCGGCACCAGGTTCTGCGGGGCCCCGAAGTTGACCCCGTTCTCGACCCAGATCTTTGCGCCCAGCAGGCCGATCATGCCGTACAGCACCACTGTGATGCCGCCCAGCACGCCAGCCGGCACCGCGGACACCAGCGCGCCGAACTTGGGCGAGAACCCGAACAGGATGGCGACCAACGCCGCGATGTAATACGCGGCCGTGGAGTACACCTTGGTCGCCGCCATCACGCCGATGTTCTCCGCGTAGGTGGTGGTCGGGGATGCCCCGATGAAGCCGGCCACCGCGGTCGCCGCGCCGTCACCGATGAAGCCGCGGCCCAGGTACGGGTCCAGGTTGTCGCCGGTCATCTCCGCGACCGCCTTGACGTGCCCGGTGTTCTCCGCGATCAGCGCGATGACACCCGGGACCACCAGCAGGATCGCGGCGGCGCTGAAGCTCGGCAGGTGCGGGCCGCTCAGCACGCTGCCGTCGGCCTGGGTGATGTCGGTCGGGAAGCCGAACCACGCGGCCTTGCCCACGCCGGACATGTCAACCCGGAACGCGGCGGCGTCACCGGTGCCGATCTTGCCGAAGCCCAGGTCGAAGATCCAGGAGAGCAGGGTGCCGAAGATCAGGCCCAGCAGCACCGCGATGCGCGACCAGAAGCCCCGGGCGGCGACCGCCACCACGATCACGAAGACCATGGTGATCACCGCGACCCACTGGTCCTTGGGCCAGTACACGCCGGCCACCACGGGTGCCAGGTTGAACCCGATCAGCATGACGACCGCGCCGGTGACGGCCGGCGGCAGCACCTTGTGGATCACCCCGGAGCCGGAGAAGTGGATGATCACGCCGACGATCGCGAGCACCACGCCCGAGACAAGGATC
>DASSTH010000058.1:0-4215 GCA_035708025.1 Nakamurella sp.
GTCCCTGCCGTGGAACCCCGCCTACAACGCCCTGGTGTACGTGCTGTCCGGCAACGGCCTGGCCGGCGTTGAGGGCCGCCCGGTGACCGGCGGCCAGTTGGTGGTGTTCGGGCCGGGGGACCGGATCACCATGCGGGCCGCGGACAGCCAGGACTCCAACAAGCCGGCGCTGGAGCTGTACGTGCTGGGCGGCCGGCCGATCCGCGAGCCGGTCGCGATGTACGGCCCGTTCGTGATGAACACCCGCGAGGAGTTGCAGCAGGCGCTGGAGGACTACCAGGCCGGGCGGCTGGGCGTGATCCCGGAGAACGCCCTGATGCCGCACACCGGCACCCGCTGATCCAGCCAGTGCACACCGGCACCCGCTGAAACACCCAGTGCACACCGGCGAATCAGCCAGTGCACACCGCACCCGCTGAAACAGCCGGTCAGCTCGCCGGCGCCCGCTCAGACAGCCGGTCAGCTCGCACTCACGCGGTGCGTCAGTGTCCGTTGCGGACCTGAGGCGCCAGCGTCGCCCCGAACCAGGCGGAGGTCGTGTCCAGCACGTCCTCGGCCTGCGTCTGGTCGTCGGTGAGCACGTGGTAGATGTGGTCGGCTCCGGGGACCACGTGCAGCGTCTCGTCCAGCGATCCGGCCGCGTACAGCTCATCCTTGGTCTGCGGCCAGAGTTCGTCCTCGCTGCCGTCGATGCCGAGTAGCGGACCGCGGTAGTTGGCGATGTCCTGCAACGGATGTGAGTTCTTGATGGACTCGAAGAAGGCCAGGGAGTAGGTCCAGGTGGTGAAGCCCAGGTCCACCGTCACCTGCCCCTCGCGCACCGCCGTGGCGTAAGCGTCCGCACCGTAGAGCAGGTAGGCCGTCGAGCCGTCCTCCATCCAGGTTGACCAGGTGGCGACCGCCGCGACCCGGTCGTCCGTTCCCGCCACGGTGGCGGCGACCCGGCCGCCCTGGGAGAAG
Organism: Nakamurella sp.; assembly: GCA_035708025.1. Classification (GTDB taxonomy): domain Bacteria; phylum Actinomycetota; class Actinomycetes; order Mycobacteriales; family Nakamurellaceae; genus Nakamurella. The sequence continues at coordinate 961 of DASSTH010000058.1, forward strand.
CCGACCAGGCCGAGCGCATCGGCCCGCACCTGGGGCTGCTCGGTCAGCCAGGTCAGCGCGGTCCGGGTGTCCGAGACCTCCTCGTCGTAGGTGAACGCCGTCTGCGGGAGCGTGGAGTCGCCGGACCCGGCGAAGTCGATCCGCAGCGACGCGTACCCCCGCTCGCCGAGCTTGGTGGCCAGCCGGCGATACATGTCGCCGACCTCGTCCTTCTGCGACGCGGTGCCGTGCAGCAGCAGGACGGTCGGGTAGCGGCCGTGCGCTCCGCCGGCCCTGGGCAGGGTGAACGTCCCCGGGATGACGTACCCGTCGGCCGGGATGGACACTGAGCGCTCGGTGCAGCAGGCCTGCGAGGGTTTAGCGGTTGCGGTGCCGGCTCCCGCGGCGACCAATAGCAGGCCGGCGAGCGCCGCGATCATGACGGGGATCCTGCTGAACGAGCGCCACATGGGGTGCCTCCTTCGGACCGGGCGGTGCGATCGTCAGATCGGATCGCAGTTGCGCGTCGCTGTCAAGGAGTCGAGCCGGCGATGGCGGGCGAGATGTCCGGTGCCGCCGGTCATGTCGTCCGCATCCGGATTCTCAGCGGGTCGGTGTGGGCCGGCCGGCCGGCGGCGCGGCGATCGCCTCATTCACCACCTCGGGCGGCACCCGTCCGCGGCCGGCGCGCCGCCATAGCCGCCTCCACTGCGGCTGCGGCGTGCAGCCGGGTGGTCGGGAACACCGGCACGGGGGCATCGGCCTGGCTGATGAGCATCTCGATCTCCGTGCAGCCCAGGATCACGCCATCCGCGCCGCGGGCCACCAGCCGGGAGATCACCTCCCGGTAGGCCTGCCGGGACTCGTCGCGGACGATCCCCAGGCACAGCTCGTCGTAGATGATCCGATGCACGGTGGTGCGGTCCTCGGTATCCGGGACCAGGACCTCCAGGCCGTGTGCGGCCAGCCGGTCCCGGTAGAAGTCCTGCTCCATCGTGTACGCCGTGGCCAGCAGACCGACCCGCGCCACACCGGAACCGCGCACCGCGGCCGCGGTGACGTCCCTGATGTCCAGCAGCGGGATGGAGATCCCGGCCTGCACCTGGTCTGCGACCTTGTGCATGGTGTTGGTGCACAGCACCAACAGATCGGCGCCCGCCGCCTGCAGGCATCGCGCGGCGTCGGCCAGGGCCTGTCCGGCGTCCTCCCACCGGCCGTCCGCCTGCAGCGACTCGATGGGGGCGAAGTCGACCGAGTACACCACGCAAGCCGCGGAATGCAGGCCTCCCAACCGCTCTCGGACCAGCTCGTTGACCAGCCGGTAGTACTCGCCGGTGCTCTCCCAGCTCATCCCGCCCAGCATGCCGATGGTCAGCACGATCTCCCCTTCCCGCCCGCGACAGCGCACCCAGTATCGACCAGATGCGTCGGAGGGCGGTGACGGCACCGCCGGACGGTCGCCCCGCTCACCGGCGTGCCCCCGCGAGCCCGGCCACCGGCCGGTCCGGGGAGGCGCCTCCGGACAGCGCATCCCGTGCGGCGATGTGGCCGGCGATCGCCTCCGCGTCCGCGCCGACGAAGCCGAGAAGCGCCGAGCCCCGGCAGGTCTGCCACGGCAGCCCGACGAAGTACAGGCCGTCCACGTCGGTGACGCCACCGCGGTGGCGCACCTGGCCGTCCACCACCACTCCCGGCACGTGCAACCAGGAGTAGTCCGACCGGTAGCCGGTCGCCCACACCACGGCGTCCACGTCCAGGGCCGTGCCGTCGGCGAAACGCGCTGTGCAGCCGGCGAATTCGGTCAGCCGGGGCCGGAACGACACGCCGCGTCGGCGCAACTCGCGGCTGCGGGTGCCGATCACGATGTCGCCCCGCCGGCGCAGTCGCCGGGCCAGGCGGGAGGTCGCCGGCATGGTGAAGAACCGGGCCTTGGACAGCCAGAAGAACAGGTCACGGCCCGCGATGCGCTGCGGAAGCTCCGGGGGAGCGGATCCCACGGCCACCGTCACGACGCAGCGGCCGGCCAGTTCGGCGGCTATCTGCAGGCCGGAGTTCGCCGCACCGACGACCAACAGCCGGCCGCCGGACGGCAGCTGGCCGGGATTCCGGTAGCCGGCGCTGTGCAGCTGCGGCACCGCCGGGTCCAGGTCGCTCGCCATGGCGGGAATGAACGGCTGCTGGAACGGGCCGGTGGCTACCACCACCGACCGGGCCCGCAGCGTCTCGACCGGCGTGGTAATGGTGAACACCCCGTCACCGCCGAGGTGCAGCCTGCGCACCGGGCTGTTCAGCCGGACCGGGAGGTCGAAGTGCCGCGCGTAGGCGAGCAGGTAGTCCGCGACGTCGTCCTTGCTCGGGTGCGAGTCGGCCGGTGCGGGGAACGGCATGCCGGGCAGCGAGTCGTACTGGGCCGGGCTGAACAGCCGCAGCGAGTCCCACCTGGTGCGCCAGGAGTGGCCGATCTGCGGTGCGCCGTCCAGCAGCAGGAACGAGGCGGAACGGCGGGCCAGCTGGTGGCCGACGGCGAGGCCGGCCTGGCCGGCGCCGATGACGATGACGTCGAGGGTGTCACGGGTGTTGATCACGGGGTCTCCGGGGCGAGTAGTGGTGTGGGTGGGTCCGGGGCGATCAGAGGGCGCCGACCAGCAGCAGCGCGGTGGCCAGCAGCACATCGCAGGCCAGGCAGGCCTCGGCGTACCAGCGGGGGACCACCCGGCCGGCGCGGTGGTGCACGGCGTCCCAGCCGGCGTGCGCCAGCCAGGCAGCGGCGAGCAGATATCGCGCGGCATCGGGGGTGACGACCATGACGGCGGCGGCGGTGATGGCGACCGCGCCGAAGGCGAGTACCGCCGCGGTCTGCGCCGTGAGCCAGCGGCGGTCGGTGAGCTCGCCGCGGGCGGTGCCCCAGGTCAGGTAGATGACCGCCGCGGTCAGCACGCCGAACGCGGCCAGCCAGCCCTGCAGCCGGTCGGGCAGCGGGGCCACGACGGCCATGCTCGCGGTGGTCGCGGCGATGCCGACACCGGTGGGCCAGCGGCGGCCGAGGACGCCGATCAGGCCGGGTCGCCCGGTGCGGGCGGATCGTTGGGTCGGGGCGGTGACGGTGACGGCCATGCCGGGGCTCCTTCATGGGTGCTGGTGTCGTCCCAGGACGGTAGGAGCGGCGGGCGTGGTCTCTCACCGGGAGAATCGCCAGGATCAGCGCGAGGAGATCGTCAGCGGCGGTGCGTTCTCGCCGGTAGCGCGATGTTGTCGCGACACGCCGTTGCTCTCCGG
>DASSTH010000059.1:0-5514 GCA_035708025.1 Nakamurella sp.
CCCGCTGCTGGACGCCTGCCTGAACTCGGCGGCCGAGCACGAGCTGGACGAGGTCGTCGTCGGCATGGCGCACCGCGGCCGGCTGAACGTGCTGGCCAACATCGTGGGCAAGCCGTACTCGCAGATCTTCCGGGAGTTCGAAGGAAACCTCGACCCCAGCCAGGCCCATGGTTCCGGTGACGTGAAGTACCACCTGGGCGCCGAGGGCAAGTACGTCCGCCCGTTCGGCGACGGCCAGGTGGTCGTCTCCCTGGTCGCCAACCCGTCCCACCTGGAGGTCGTCGACCCGGTGCTGGAAGGTGTGGTGCGCGCCAAGCAGGACCGGCTGGACCGCGGTGAGGGCGGTTTCTCCGTGATGGCGATGATGCTGCACGGCGACGCCGCGTTCGCCGGTCAGGGCGTGGTCGCCGAGACGCTGAACCTGTCGCTGCTGCGGGGATACCGCACCGGCGGCACGGTGCACGTGGTGATCAACAACCAGGTCGGTTTCACCACCGCGCCGGAGCATTCCCGCTCCAGCGAGTACCCCACGGACGTCGCCAAGATGATCCAGGCGCCGATCTTCCACGTCAACGGGGACGACCCGGAGGCCGCGGTCTGGGTGGCCAAGCTGGCCGTCGACTACCGCCAGCAGTTCGGCAAGGACGTCGTCATCGACCTGGTGTGCTACCGCCGGCGCGGGCACAACGAGGGCGATGACCCGTCGATGACCAACCCGCAGATGTACCAGATCATCGACGGCAAGCGCAGCGTGCGGAAGATCTACACCGAGGCGCTGGTCGGTCGTGGCGACCTGTCCACCGAGGACGCCGAGGAATCGTTGCGGGACTACCACACCCAGCTGGAGCGGGTGTTCAACGAGGTGCGCGAGCTGGAGAAGGCCACCCCGGCGCCGTCCGGATCGGTGGAGGCCGAGCAGCCGATCCCCACCAGGGTGGAGACCTCCGTCAGCCTGGACACCGTGCACCGCATCGGCGACGCGCACGTGGAGTTGCCGCCCGGGTTCACCCCGCACCCCAGGGTGAAGACCGTGCTGGACCGGCGTCAGCAGATGTCCCGCGAGGGCCACATCGACTGGGCGTTCGGCGAACTGTTGGCCCTCGGCTCGCTGGTGATGGAACAGCGCATGGTCCGGATGAGCGGCCAGGACACCCGCCGAGGCACCTTCGTGCAGCGGCACGCGGCCCTGATCGACAAGACCACCGGGGCGGAATACCTTCCGTTGCAGCATCTCTCGGACGACCAAGCACGATTCCTGGTGTACGACTCCGCGCTTACGGAGTACGCGGCGCTCGGGTTCGAGTACGGCTACTCGGTGGCCAACCGGGACGCGCTGGTGATCTGGGAGGCGCAGTTCGGCGACTTCGTCAACGGCGCCCAGTCGGTGATCGACGAGTACCTGTCCTCCGGCGAGGCCAAGTGGGGCCAGCAGTCCGGAGTGGTGCTGCTGCTGCCGCACGGCCACGAGGGGCAGGGCCCGGACCACACCTCCGGCCGCATCGAGCGGTTCCTGCAGCTGTGCGCCGAGGGGTCGATGACGGTCGCCGTGCCGTCCACCCCGGCGAACTACTTCCACCTGTTGCGCCGGCACGTGCTGGACGGCGTGCACCGCCCGATGGTGGTGTTCACCCCGAAGTCCATGCTGCGCAACAAGGCCGCGGTCTCCGCGGTGGAGGACTTCACCTCCGGCAAGTTCCAGTCGGTGCTCGCCGACACGACGGTCGACCCGGCCGGTGTGCGCCGGGTGCTCTTGACCTCGGGCAAGCTGTACTACGAGCTGGAGCATCACCGGGCGGAGAACAACATCACCGACACCGCGATCGTCCGGCTGGAGCAGCTGTACCCGGTGCCCCGGCGCAAACTGGAGCACGTGCTCTCGGTCTACCCGGCGGACGTGGAATTCCGCTGGGTACAGGAAGAACCGGCGAACCAGGGGGCGTGGAGCTTCCTGGCGCTGAACCTGCCTGAGATGCTGCCGCGGCTGGCCGGGATCACCCGGATCTCCCGGCGCGCCATGGCGGCGCCGTCCGCGGGCTCGGCCAAGGTGCACGAGGTGGAACAGCACGCGGTGGTCACCGGCGCCTTCGCCCACTGACCCCAACCCGCGAGGATCAACTTCCTGCCGCGAGGATCAACTTCACCGTTCGACGCCCGAATAGTCCGCTTCAGCGTGAAGTTGATCCTCGCAAAGCGAGGTCGGCCGCCCGGCGGCACCGGCCGACGGAGCGGGTCGGTCGGCCGGGCGGATGCCGGTCGATGGAGCGGGTCGCTCGGCCGGCGGGCGCCGGCCATGGAATGCCCCGTCACCGACGGTGGTTGCAGCCATTAGGAGCGGCGTCAGGCGAAAGGTGAGCAGCGTGCAGGTCGAGGTCTTCTCCGATGTGGTGTGCCCGTGGTGTTACATCGGCAAGCGGCGGCTGGAGCAGGCGCTCCAGGCGTTCCCGCACGCCGATGCGGTGACGGTGACGTACCGCTCGTTCCAACTCGATCCGAGTACCCCGCGCGATGTGAGCGGCACGCTGACCGAGCGGCTGGCCACGAAGTACGGGGTCTCGCTGGCGCAGGCCGATGCCATGAACCGGCGGGTCACCGACGTCGCCGCCACCGTGGGCCTGGACTTCCGGCTGGACCGGGCGCATCCGGCCAACACCTTCGACGCCCATCGGCTGCTGCAGCACGCCGCCGAGCACGGCCGGCAGGGCGAGCTGAAGGAGCGCCTGATGCGTGCCTACTTCACCGAGGGCGGCCGGGTCGGCGACCATGCCGCACTGGCCGGGTATGCCGCGGACGCCGGGATGGATGTCGATCGTGCCGCGGAGGTGCTCGGATCCGATGAGTACGCGGAGGCCGTGCGCGCGGATCTCTCGCTGGCCCGCTCGTTCGGCATCAACGCGGTGCCGTTCTTCGTGATCGACCGCCGCTACGGTGTCGAGGGCGCCCAGGAGAGCGCGGTACTGCTGCAGACCCTTGAGACCGCCTGGTCCGAGGCCAACCCGCTGACCGTGGTGGCAGCGGGGCACGGGACCGACGACGCCGCCTGTGACGACGGCAGCTGCGCGGTCTGACCGCGCTCCGTCTTTTCGATCGCCCGCTGACTGAACCGCCAGCCGCGCCGAATCGGACAAGATCTGCGCGAGCGGTTCAGCCAATGTGTTAATCCCGAGCGCGCCGCGTCAGCCACCAGTGCAGCCAGCGATGCAGCCAAACGCGCAATCCCGAGCGCGCCGCGTCAGCCACCGTGCGGTCAGCGGTGCTAGGCACGCCGCCGAACGCTCACACCACCCGCTGACCGCGCTGCCAGACCGCGTGCACGCCCGCGCCCCCGATCCGGTAGGCGATGTGGTCCACCGTGGGCGCGTCGATGATCTGCAGATCGGCCCGCGCCCCCGGCCGGAGCACCCCGACGTCGTCGCGCCGCAGCGCCTGCGCACCGCCGGCGGTCGCGGCATGCACCGCCTCCGGCACGGTGAGCCCGCATTGCATCACCGCCAGCGCCACCACCAGCGGCATCGACGTGGTGTACGAGGTACCCGGGTTGCAGTTGGTGGCCAGTGCGAGCGGCACCCCGGCGTCCGCCAGCGTGCGGCCCGGAGCCGGCGGTTGCCGGGTGCTCAGGTCGGTGGCCGGCAGCAATGTGGCGACCGTGTCGCCGCCTGCCAGCGCCCGCACGTCGTCCTCGGACAGGTAGGTGCAGTGGTCCACCGAGGCCGCGCCCATGTCCACCGCCAGCTTGACTCCCGACCCAGCACCCAACTGGTTGCCGTGCAGCCGCATGCCAAGACCGGCGCGCTGCCCGGCCGACAACACCCGGCGGGACTCGGCGTCGTCGAAAGCGCCCGTCTCACAGAACACATCGATCCAGCGCACCTGCGGCAGCACGGCATCCAGCATCGGACCGCACACCAGGTCAACGTAGCCTTCGCGGTCCTTGTCGAACTCCTCCGGAACCACATGGGCGCCCAGGAAGGTGACCTCGTCGACGCCGGCCTGAACCGCGATCGACGCGTGCCGGAGCTCCTCGTCAATGGTCAGCCCGTAGCCGGTCTTGGTCTCCACACACGTGGTGCCGCCCGCCCGCATGCGCCCCAGCCGCTGGCGCACCAGGGCCAGCAGGGTCTCGTCATCCGTCGCCCGGGTCGCCGCCACCGTGGCAGCCATGCCGCCCGCGCGGTACTGCACGCCCGCCATCCGCGCGGTGAACTCGGCGGCCCGATCGCCGGCGAACACCAGATGGGTGTGCGAGTCGACCCAGCCCGGTAGCGCCGCCCGGCCGCCCGCATCCACCGCGTCGTCCGCCGCGGGCGCATCCCGGTCCGGCCCGATCCAGCTGATCACGCCGTCGGAGATCACCACGGCGGCGTTGCGCAGAATGCCCAACAACCCCGGGCCCGCCGAGGGGTCGTTGGTCACCAGGTGCGAGATGCCGCGGATCACCGTCGCGCGGGCGGCAGTCGTCATGACGCCCAGTCTGCCCCGCCCGGGCCGCCGAGAAACAGTCCGGACCCGCCGGCCGCGGCACTACCGTCCGTGGCGGTGACGGGTCAGCAGGCCAGCGAGGCGATCACGTCGGTCAGCGCGGCGACACCGGCCAGGCAGTCGGCGGTGTCGGCGTGCTCCTCCGGTGCATGCGAGATTCCTGTCGGGTTACGCACGAAGAGCATCGCGCTGGGCACCCGGGGGGCCAGCATCCCCGCGTCGTGCCCCGCCCCGGTGGCGATCTCCGGAACGTCCAGCAACGCCGCCAGCTCCAGCCGCAGTGCGGCATCGAAGGAAACCTCCGGTGACGAGGATTCCCGGTGCACCGCAACGGAACAGCCCTCGCGCTGGGCCTGCTGGCGGACCCGCGCCACGATCCGGTCCACCAACGCCGCGGTATCCGCAGCGGTCCCATGCCGGGCGTCCAGCCACAGCTGCACCGATGAGGCGATCACGTTGGTGCCGCCCGGATTGGGCACCAGCCGGCCCACGGTCGCGACCGCACCGGGGCTGACCGCGGCTGCCGTGCGGGCCGCCAACACCGCGGCCGCGGCGACCGTCATCGGGTCGTGCCGGTCCGGCAGGGCCGTGGTGCCGGCGTGGTTGCCCTGCCCGGTCACGGTGAGCCGCCACCGGCCGTGCGCGACGATCCCGGTGCCGATGCCGATCGCCGCCGCCGGATCGGCCGCATGCAGCAGCCTGCCCTGTTCGATGTGCAGTTCCACGAACGCACCGATCATCGCCAGGCGCTGCGGATCCGGGCCCAGCCGCGAGGCGTCCAGCCCCGCCCGGCCCAGCGCATCGGCCAGCGAGACACCGTCGGCGTCGTGCAGCCGGCGGGCGGCGTCCGGGTCCAGTGCCCCGGTCATCAGGCGAGATCCCAGGCAAGGCACCCCGAACCGGCCGCCCTCCTCCTCGGCGAAGCACACCACCGCGACCGGGCGGACCGGGCGGACACCGCGCACGCGCAGTTCGTCCACCGCGAGCAGCCCGGACACCACGCCCAACGGACCGTCGAAGGCACCGCCGCCGGGCACC
>DASSTH010000060.1:0-3019 GCA_035708025.1 Nakamurella sp.
GGCCGGCCGCCCCTTAAGGATCGGATTCGCCCGAGGGCCCGTCACCGATCCGCGGCCAACGCGTCGTCCCGTCACCGCCGGGCCGGCACATCCCAGCCGACCGGCCCGGCGGATCGACGGACGCCGACCGACGAACTCAGAGCCGGGCCTCGCAGACAGGTTGAACGGCGTCACCCCACCCGGCGGAACCGGCTGAAGCCGGCGTCGGTGCACACCCGGCGGATCGCCTGCTCACCGGCCTGCGCCCCCAGCGCGTAGCCGCCCGGCTGGGACAGCGCGTTCGGCACACACAACAGGGTGGAGAAGTTGTAGTACACCCGGCCCACCGGGTTCAGGTTCTCCGCCACCGTGTCCGCCGCCGCCGGCTCCACGATCAGCCACGCCCCGTCCGGGGCCAGCGCCGCACGGATGTGCCGGGCCGCACCCAGCGGATCGCCCATGTCGTGCAGGCAGTCGAACGTCGTCACCAACGAGTAGCCGGTGCCGGAGAAGGTCTGTGCCGTGGCCACCTCGAAGCTCACCCGGTCGGCCACCCCGGCCGACGCCGCCCGCTTGCTGGCCTGGGCGATCGAGCCGTCGTGGTAGTCCGAGCCGTTGAAGGTCGCCGCCGGGTAGGCCTGGGCCATCAGCACCGTGCTGGCCCCGTGCCCACAGCCCACGTCCGCCACCTTGCCGCCGCGCTGCAGCCGATCCGCCGCGCCGTCCAGCGCCGGGATCCACTCGGTGGTCAGGTGCGCCAGGTAGCCGGGCCGGAAGAACTTCTCGCAGCCGGAGAACACCTGGTCGTCGTGCTCGTGCCAGCCCATGCCGGCGCCGCTGGTGAAGGCCTGCTGCAGGCGCGGCACCGCGGCCAGCGTGCCCAGCGCCAGCTCGAACGCGCCCGGCAGGTACAGCGGCCCGTCCGGATCGGTGAGTGCGAAGGCCTTCTCCTCGGTCATCCAGTACCGGTCGGTCGCCGGGTCGTACTCGATGTAGCCGCCAGCCGCCTGCCCGCGCAGCCACTCGGTGACGTACCGGGTGTTGGTGCCGGTGCGGTCGGCCAGCTCGGCGCCGGTGGCCGGGCCCTGGGCCAGCGCCTGGTACAGCCCGAGCCGGTCGCCGAGCACCACGTTGCCCGCGGCCACGGTGGCGCCCAGGTCGCCGGCGAACTGCCCGACGAACGCCATCAGCTTGTCGTTGTCGATTGCCATGGTGAACCTCCTGAAATGGGTGGATGCTGATGCGCAGCAGCATCGAGCCCACCGGTTGCAACCCGATTGCAACCGGTGTCGACCACGGTGGACCGACCACGTGGATCGGCGAAGGGACAGGCCATGCGAGCACGCGAGCCCGAGGTCAGCGGGTACGTCCAGCGCGACGGGGTGCGGATCTACTACGAGTCCCACGGGGACGGCGGCGAGCCGATCGTGTTCGTGCCCACCGACGTGTTCGTCACCGGCGAGATGTGGAAGGCCCAGGTGCCCTACCTGGCCCGCCGACACCGGGTGGTGGTGATCGACCCGCGGGGTAACGGCCGGTCCGACAAGCCCACCGATCCGGACGCGTACACCGACCGGGAGATGGTCGCCGACCTGATCGCGGTGATGGACGAGCTCGGCATCGACCGGGCCGTGCTGGGCGGGCTGTGCGAGGCCGCCTACTACTCCCTGGCCGCCGCCGCCTGGCACCCCGACCGGGCCGCCGGGGTGATCGCGGTCGCGCCCTGGGCGGCGGACGGCACGCCGCGGGCCGACCGGGGCACCGACGTCTACGACGACGTGGAGGCGTGCTGGAACGCCCCGGACACCGGCCAGCAGGGCTGGGAGATGCTCAACCGCGAGGTCTGGCTGCGCGACTGGCCGCTCTGGCCGGCGTTCTTCTTCGGGCAGATGGTCAACGACCCGCACAGCAGCAAGGTCTACGAGGACCTGGTCGGCTGGTCCTGCCAGAGCAACGGCCCGGCGCAGGTGGCCGCGGGCGAGACCACCTCCGTGGGCAACGACCCGGCGACGACCGCGGCCCTGCTGGCCGGGGTGCGGTGCCCGGTCCTGGTGATCCACGGGACCCTGGACTTCTGCCAGCCGCTCGGCCGGGGCGCGCACCTGGCCCGGATGACCGGCGGCGAGTTGCTGGCGCTGGGCGACGCCGGGCACGTGCCCACCGGCCGGGACCCGGTGCCGGTGAACCATGCGATCGCCGACTTCGTGCGCCGGGTGCACGCCGGAGAGGCGGTGGCGGGCAGGGGATCCACGCCGCACGTGCGGGCGCACCTGAGCACCCGTAGCGATCCCCCACCGCCACTCGGGCCCGCCACCCGCATCGGCCGGGCCACCCGGTACGGGGACGACCCGCCCGGCGTGGTCGTCCTGCCGGCTTCCGGCGCGGACGCCGCAGCCTGGGCGGCCCAACTGCCCGGAGTCTCCCGGCAGCTGCCGCTGCTGGTGCTCGACGACGACGTCACCGACGCCGCGACGGTCCGAGACATCCTGCGGGCGGCTGAGGTTCGGGACGCCGTGCTGCTGGCCCCGCCCGGTACGGCGGACCTCGCGGCGGAGCTGGCCCGCGACACCGACCAGCTGGCCGGGATCGTGCTGGTGCAGGCGCGAGAGGCGCTGCGCGATCAGCCAGGGCTGGCGGAGTTCTTCGTGCACCGGCTGCCGCGGGAGAAGGCGCCCGCCGCGATCGTGCGGGCGCTGGCCGACACCTCCGTCACCGATGAAGATGGCCGGGCCCCGATCCTGGCGGTGCTGGACGATCAGACCACCGATCCCGGGCCGGCGGACGTGCTGGTCACGGTCGAGGGCGGCGTCGCTCCACCGTCACCGCACCGTCGTCGGCGGCACCGCGACCGCCGGGTGCTGTACCTGTCCTCGCCGATCGGGCTTGGGCATGTGCGCCGCGACCTGGCGATCGCCGACGCGCTGCGCCGCCAGGTGGACGGGCTGCGGGTGGACTGGCTGACCCAGCCGCCGGTGGCGACGTTCCTGCAGCGGCGCGGGGAACGGGTGCATCCGGCGTCGGCATTCCTGGCGGCCGAGTC
>DASSTH010000061.1:0-4405 GCA_035708025.1 Nakamurella sp.
GAGGGCGCGGTCCGCGCGAGTCCGCCTTCGCCGGCCTGCCGCTGCAGCCCATGGGCCAGGTCCCCACCCGCTACCACATCTGCCTGGACGTGCTGGACCGGCCGGGGGTGCTGGCGACGGTGGCCGGCGCTTGCGCCGAGGATGGGGTGTCCATCTCGACCGTCCGGCAGGAGGGCCGCGGTGACGACGCCACCTTGGTACTGGTGACGCACACCGCGACGGACAGCGCGCTGGCGCGCACGGTGTCCCGGCTGGGCGACCTGCCGGCGGTGCGCAAGGTGACCAGCGTGATGCGCGTGGCAGAGGAGTACTGATGACGCACCCCGCACCCGCGGCGACCCGGCCGTTCGGGTTGATCGCCGCCTATCCCGAGCGGGTTGCCGTGCCGGACGGCGCCCGGATCATCACCCTGGGCGAGGGCGACACGCCCTTGGTGCCGGCGCCCGCGCTGTCCGAGCGGACCGGATGCCGGGTGTACCTCAAGGTGGAGGGCGCCAACCCGACCGGCTCGTTCAAGGACCGCGGCATGACCGTGGCCCTGACCCATGCCGTGGCCCGCGGCGCCAGGGCGGTGATCTGCGCCTCCACCGGCAACACCTCCGCGTCGGCCTCCGCCTACGCGGCGCGCGCCGGGCTGACCAGCGCGGTGCTGGTGCCGCAGGGCAAGATCGCCGCGGGAAAGCTGGCCCAGGCGGTCGCCTACGGTGCCCGCATCCTGCAGGTGCAGGGCAACTTCGACGACTGCCTGGAACTGGCCCGCAAGACCGCCGCGGACCACGACGGGATCGCCCTGGTGAACTCGGTGAACCCGGCCCGCATCGAGGGCCAGAAGACCGCCGCGTTCGAGATCTGCGACGCGCTCGGACGCGCACCGGATGTGCACCTGCTGCCGGTGGGCAACGCGGGCAACATCACCGCGTACTGGCGGGGATACACCGAGTACCACGCCGACGGGGTGGTCGAGGCGCGGCCGCGTATGTTCGGCTTCCAGTCCGCCGGCGCCGCGCCGCTGGTGCTCGGCCACCCGGTGCGCGACCCGGAGACCGTGGCCACCGCGATCCGGATCGGTGCGCCCGCGTCCTGGAACGGCGCCGTGCAGGCCCGCGACTCCTCCGGCGGGCTCATCGACGCCGTCACCGACGAGCAGATCCTGTCCGCATACTCGCTGCTGGCGCGCACCGAGGGCGTGTTCGTGGAACCGGCGTCCGCCGCCTCGGTCGCGGGCCTGCTGGCCACCGCCGGGGACGGCCGGCTGCCCGCCGGGTCGGTGGCGGTGTGCACCGTCACCGGCAATGGGTTGAAGGATCCGGACACGGCGCTGGCGCTGATGACCGAGCCCGTGGTGATCGAGGTATCGGCACAGGCGGTGGCCGACGCGCTGGAGTTGGAGTGAGGCAGGCCGGCCGGGAGGCGGCAGGTCCGGCGTCGGCGCCGACGGCGACCCCGGTGCGGGTCCGGGTGCCGGCCACCGCGGCGAATCTCGGACCGGGTTACGACAGCTTCGGGCTGGCCCTGGCGCTGTACGACGAGGTGACCGCGCGGCGTAGCGAAGACGGCGGGCTGCACATCTCCATCAGCGGAGTCGGTGCCGGCACTGTGCCCACCGATGCCTCCCACCTGGTGGTGCGGGCGGCCGCCGAGGCCTTCGGTGAGATGGGTGAGCCGCTGCCCGGCCTCACGCTCGACTGCGTCAACACCATCCCGCACGGTAGCGGTCAGGGATCGTCGGCGTCGGCGATCGTGGCCGGCATCCTGCTGGCCCGGGAACTGGCGCGGGACGGCCGGCGCCGGCTCGACGACGCCGCGGTGCTGGCGCTGGGTACCCGGATGGAGGGCCATCCGGACAACATCGCGCCGGCCCTGATGGGCGGCTTCACCGTGGCCTGGACGGGCCCGGCCGGCCCGCGGGCGGTGCGCCGGGACGTGCATCCCGACGTCAAGGTGGTGGCCTTCACCGCCGACCACGCCTGCGCCACCGAGGCGGCCCGGGCCATCCTGCCGCCGGTGGTGCCGCACGCCGACGCCGCGGCCGGGGCCGCCCGGGCGGCCCTGCTGGTACACGCGCTGACCTGCGAACCCGCGCTGCTGTGGGATGCCACCGAGGATCTGCTGCACCAGAGCTATCGGGCGCCCGCCATGCCGGTATCGGCGGCCTTACTGGAACGGTTGCGGTCCTCCGGCGTGCCGGCGGTGCTGTCCGGGGCGGGCCCGTCCCTGCTGGCCCTGGGCGCCGACCTGCCGGACCTCGACCGGCTGCGCGAGCTGGCCGGAACCGCCTTCCAGGTGCGGGAAATGCCCGTCGCGGCGACCGGTGCCGAGGTGACCCGCCGGTGATCGGGGGATGGTCGACGGTGAGCCAGCGGGGTGGTCCGGACCGGCTCCGGAACAACACGGACACCCGGCGTGTTGCTACTGATGCCATCTGACCGGTAGGCTGGACGCGGTCGACCGGCCGCGCAGTTGGCGCCGGAGTCTCGTGTGGGGTCCGCTCGCGATCCCCGTCGCCCCCGCGGTACCGGAATCCCAACCCGGAATGCCAGGAGGGCGGCCGGACAGCACCGGTCAGCACCACCCCGTGACTGGCCGAGTGAGCGCGATGCCCTCACGTGAACCATCGACCGCAGCCACCACCCGCAACGGCGCGTGGCGGCCCACGCTGCGTCTCATCGACGACAGCTTCTCGCAGAATCCGGCCGGACATCTTCCGACCGGACAGGAAGGATCTTCGTGACCGAAACCACGGAGCTGCCCACCTCCACCACCGGACGCACCGCGCGCGGCGCGGGCCTGTCCGGCATGGTGCTCGCCGACCTCAAGGTGTTGGCGGGCCAATTGGGCATCAAGGGCACCTCGGGCATGCGCAAGGGTGACCTGGTCGCCGCGATCGCGTCCCGGCAGGCCGGTGCCTCCGCGTCCGCCCCGTCCACGGCGTCCTCTGCGCCGACGCGCTCCGGCGCGGTGAACGGTGACGGCGGCGCGAACGGCGCTCGCGAGCCGCACGGCGCCGGCACCCAGACCACCGGGAACGGCCCCGCCGCGGATGCGGCCGGTGGGCCCGCCGCCGGCGGTTCGGCGGTGCCGGACCGTCGCCGCCGGGTTGCCACCCGCCGGGCGGGCGCCCCGGACACCCAGCCGGCACTGACCGACTTGACCCCGCAGACCACCACACCCGACCGGGCCGCCGGCGACGCCGTGCAGGTCAACGGATCGGCGGGCCGGGCGGATGCCGGGCGCACCGACGCGCACCAGGGCACGGACGGTTCGGATCGCGGTGCGCGCCCGGACGGTGCCCGCACCGATGCCACTGACCAGGACCGCGGCGGCGACGCCCGGGACGGGTCGCGGCCGGACGACGCCCGGGACGGGTCGCGGCCGGAGCACGGCCGCCGCAACAGGCGCAACCGCAGGGACCGCGGTGACGGCGGTGACGGAGCGGCCGAGCAGGCCGTGCGCACTGATGCCGACTCCGCCGCCCCCCGCGACGGCCAGGCTCGGGACGGCCAGACCCGGGAGGACCGGAACGGCCAGGCCCGAGACGGCCAGGCCCGAGACGGCCAGGCCCGGGAGGACCGGAACGGCCAGGCCCGGGACGGCCAGTCCGACCGTCAGGGTGACGGTCAGGGCGGTGGCCAGCAGGGCCGGCACGGCGACAACCGGCGCGACGACGACGACGGCGACGGCGGACGCCGCCGTGGCCGTCGCTTCCGCGACCGGAACCGACGCGGCCGCGAGCGGTACTCCGACTCGAACGAGCCGGAGATCCGGGAGGACGACGTGCTGGTCCCCGTCGGCGGGATCGTCGACGTGCTGGACTCCTACGCCTTCGTCCGCACCAACGGCTACTTGGCGGGGCCGAACGACGTGTACGTCTCGCTGTCCCAGGTGCGCAAGTACGGGCTGCGCCGCGGCGACCAGATCACCGGTGCGATCCGTGCACCCCGCGAGGGCGAGCAGCCGCAGCAGCGGCAGAAGTTCAACCCGCTGGTGCGGCTGGACACCATCAACGGGCTGGAGCCGGACACCGCCCGGCACCGCCCGGAGTTCACCAAGCTGACCCCGCTCTACCCGAACGAGCGGCTGCGCCTGGAGACCGATCCGCACATCCTCACCACCCGGGTCATCGACCTCGTGATGCCGGTCGGCAAGGGCCAGCGGGCGCTGATCGTGTCCCCGCCGAAGGCCGGCAAGACCTCGGTGCTGCAAGCGATCGCGAACGCGATCACCACGAACAACCCGGAGTGCCACCTGATGGTGGTGCTGGTCGACGAGCGGCCGGAGGAGGTCACCGACATGCAGCGGTCGGTGAAGGGCGAGGTGATCGCCTCCACCTTCGACCGTCCGCCGAGCGACCACACCATGGTGGCCGAACTGTCCATCGAGCGGGCCAAGCGGCTGGTCGAGATGG
>DASSTH010000062.1:0-25501 GCA_035708025.1 Nakamurella sp.
TCGTCCAGTACCGCCTCCTCCACGAAGACCGGCACCTCGCAGCGCACCGCGAGCGCGATCGCGTCGGACGGCCGGGCCGAGACCGTCACCCCGTTATCGAAGGCCAGCTCGCCGTAGAAGGTGCCCTCGCGGAAGTCGACCACCCGGACCTGGGTCAACGACCGGCCGACAGCGGTGATCACGTCCCGGAACAGGTCGTGGGTGAGCGGGCGCGGAGGGTGCACACCCTGCAGATGCATGGCGATCGCGGTGGCCTCGGCGGAGCCGATGAGGATGGGTAGGCTGCGCGACCCGACAGCCTCGGTCAGCATGAGGATCGGTTGCTGGTTGGGCATCTCGACCCTGACGCCGACGATCCGCATCTCGATCATCTCGGGTGCCTTTCTCCTCCTGCCGCAAACGCTACACGGACGGCGGGAGCGCCGGATGTCCCGTCAAGTGCCCAGCTCGCGCCGGAGCGCACCCTTGACCAACAGCGCGTGCAGCCGCATCACGGTAGCGGCGTGGGAAGCGGCGGCCTCACTGGCGCGTTGCCGGGCGTCCGGGTCGCGCTGGCGGGCCTGCGCGGACACCAGCTGGGCCACCAGGGCCGCCTCTCGGTCGGCGGCCGTGCGGAACGGGCGCAGGTGCCGCGGTTCCAGGCCGAGCGCCAGCAACTCGCCGAGCGTGCGGGCGGCCAGGGCGGCGTCGGCGTCGAAGAATCCGCCCGACCCGGCGGTGACCAGGCCGAAGGCCTCCAGTTCGGCCAGCTGCTCGGCGGTCAGGTCCGATTCGGCCAGCAGCTCGTCCCGGGTCATTCGGACCTCGGCCGATGCGGCGAATTCGCGGGGCTGCGGGCCCTGGGCGGCCACCAGCGATCGCGGCAGCCGGGGCGCCGGGGTGGCCGGTTCCAGCCCGCGGTCGATGGCGTCCAACTGGTCCTTGATCACCCGCAACGGCAGGTAGTGGTCGCGCTGGGCGGCCAGCACGTAGCGCAGCCGGGCAACGTCGGCGGCGGAGAACTGGCGATAGCCGGACGCCGTCCGGGTGGGCGTGACCAGCTGCTCGGACTCCAGGAAGCGGATCTTGGAGACGGACAGGTCGGGAAACTCCGGCCGCAGCCGGGTCAGCACCGCACCGATGCTCAGGTAGCCCGCGGAGCCGGCTCCTTCGGCGGCCTCGGCAGCCGTCATGAGCCCGAGGAGGCTTCCGACCGGTTGCCGGTCAGGAACACCAGGCGGAACTTGCCGATCTGGATCTCGTCACCGTTGGCCAGGCCGGACGATTCGATCGGTTCCCGGTTTACGTAGGTGCCGTTCAGCGAGCCCACGTCGACCACTTCGATACCGTCGCCGGTCCGGCGGAACTCCGCATGCCGGCGCGATACCGACACATCGTCCAGGAAGATGTCGCTCTCCGGATGCCGGCCGGCGCTCACCTGGTCCTTGTCCAGCTGGAACCGCGAACCCGCGTTGGGGCCTCGCTTGACCACCAGCAGGGCGCTGCCGGGGGCCAGGCCCTCCACGCCGGTCAACGGCTCCTCGGCGTTGTCGGTGTCGGCGCCGATCAGCCCGGACGCGAAGATCGATGTGGTGTCCGCTGCGGAATCGTGGTCGCCGTGTGTCACCCGTCGCTCCTTGTCGTGCCGGACCACCGGTGCGCCGGTCGCCCCAGTTCCTCAGATTCCGACCGTACCGTGCCGAACCCCATCCCGGCATCCGTCGGCAGGCGGACGCCCGGCCCACAACGGCGGCACGGTTAGCCTTCCCCGATCACCTCCGCGTAACCGGTGGCGTCCAGCAGATCGTCCATCGAGGAGGTGTCGGACAGCTCGATCTCGATCATCCAGCCGTCCCCGTACGGGTCGCTGTTGATCAGTTCGGGCGTGGAGTCCAGGGCGTCGTTGCGGGCGGTGACGGTGCCGGACACCGGGGCCAGCACGTCCGAGACCGACTTGGTCGACTCCACCTCGCCCAGGGCGTCACCGGCCTCCACCTCGGTGCCGGGCTCGGGCATCTGCACGAAGACGATGTCGCCCAGCGAGTTCTGGGCGTAGTCGGTGATGCCGACTCGTACCGTCCCCTCGTTGGTCGCCCGGACCCATTCGTGATCGGAGCTGTACCGCAGGTCGTCGGGTATCACGGCCCGCCCTTTCGTCGTCGGACGGTCCCGCCCGGTGGTCGGGACCGGCAACCGGCGCCGGATGGCGCCGGCCGGAATCATGCTGCAGCTCAGGCCGTCTCAGCCCGCCGGGCGAGCGTAAAGCGGGGTGCTGGAGGCTCGCAAGGCGGTGATCTCGATGTGATCGGACTGACTGGTGCGCATGCTGCCACCGGCCCGCCGCACGGTGTCCAGCACACCACCGGGAATGGCCAGCGCCGCGGACAGGGTGGGCGGGTCACCGATCGCCAGGATGGTATAGGGCGCGGACAGCTCGGCCCCGTCCAGCCGGACGGCCCCGGCGGTCCCGGTGAACGCCGAGCTCATGCCGATCCGCACGGCGTTCAGCTGGAATGCCTCCGCCCCGGCGTTGCGCAGTTCCTGGACGGCGTCCAGCAGCACTTCGGGCGGCACCCGGCCGGCCGGGTCGTCGACGGTGATGCGTACACCCGGCCCCTGGGCAGCGACGGTGCCGGCCAGGATGCCCAGCGACTGCGCCTGTCGTTCGGCCTCGGCCAGCGCCTCCGCGGAGGAGGCGCCGCTGCGGCGCAGCCGGTTCAGCGTGTCCTGCAGGTCGGCGACCTCGCCGCCCAGCTCGTCCTCGCGGTGCTGCAGCCCGTCCAGCAGGGCCACCAGGTCGTCGGGGCGGGCGCTGGCCAGCGCATCGCCGGAGCTGGTCCGCCGCGCCTGCACCACCAGGGCGAACCCCAGCAGGGCACACAGCACCGCCACCACCACGCGCACCGTCATCGGGGTGCGCGAGGCGGACACGGGCGGGTCGGGCTGGGTCATGGTCGCATCGCTCACGCCTTGAAGATGTGCCGGCGGATGGCGGCCACGTTGCCGAAGATCCGGATCCCCAGCACCACCACCACGGCGGTGGACAGCTGGTTGCCGACGCCCAACTGGTCGCCCAGGAACACGATCAGGGCGGCCACCAGCACGTTCGCCACGAACGAGACCACGAACACCTTCGCGTCGAAGATCCGGTCCAGCTTGGCACGCAACCCGCCGAACACCGCGTCCAGCGCCGCGATCACCGCGATCGGCAGGTAGGGGGCGATCCAGTCCGGCACGGTGGGCTGCACGAACAGCCCGATCACGATGCCGGCCAGGAGGGCGAGTGCTGCGTACACGGTGGTCCTTGCGGTGGGGCTCAGCGGGTGGTGGGTGCGGCGCTCGCGTACCGCAGGTCGGGGGCGGCGGCGGCCGGCATGGTCAGGTCCGGCTGGGCCGTCAGGTCGAAGCGGATACCGTACAGCGAGGCGAAGGCTGAGAACCTGCCGAAACCCTCGGTGCCGACGAAATTCACGTGCAGCGTCGCCGGGTTGCCGATCGCCTCCACGGTGATGGGCCAGAACACCGGCGTGTTGTCCACCAGGATGGCACCGCCGGCCTGCCGGATGGCACTGGTGGTCTGCAACCGCACTCCGCCCACCGTCACCGCTTCCGCTCCGGATGCCCAGAGTCCGTTGACCAGCAGTTGCAGATCGGTGTCCAGGATCACTCCGGACCCCGACCCGCCCTGCGCTCCGTCGACCTGGATCCGCAGGCCGGGGCCGTGCACCGCGGTCAGGCCGCCGGCCCGCTCCAGCGCCTGCACCGTGGCCAGCGGGCGCGCCGCGCCCAGCGCCGCCTGGGTGGACCGGATCTGCGCGGCCAGGTCGGAGGCGCTGGCGGCCAGTTCGTCCGCCCGGTGCTGCGCCGACTGCACGTCGTCCAGCAGCGCCGAGCGGGTGCGCTCCACTCCGGGCGCCGACTGCGCCGTGGCCCGGGCGGCGATACCGATCACCAGACCCACCGCGAGCACCCCTGCCGCCAGGTACCACAGCCCGGCGAGCCGACGACGGGACGGTGCGGGCCCGGTGACGCGGCCCCGGCGTGCGGCCGCCTCCGCATAGCCGGGATCCAGGGTGTCGCCGAGCAGGGACGCCAGCAGCGCCGGACGCGGGTTCCGCCGGGGCAGGGCGGTGACGGGGCCCTCGGCCGACCCATCAGCGCGCACGGATCCGTCCGGCCGCCCGGCCACGGTTCCGTCCGACCGCTCGCCGGCCGATCCGTCCGCGGCCGGCTGCCGGTCAGGCACCCGCGACGCTCCGGGCGGTGGGCCGGGCGGCGGGCGGCACCACCGGGGTGTTCACCAGCACCCACAGAGCCTGCCGCAAATACAGCACGCCGACCCACAGGTACATGCCGATGCCCCAGATCATGAACGCCAGGCCGAGCGGCTGCGCGACCGCCGCGGTGACCGGCGCGGCCCGCGCCAGCAGCAGGATCGGGAACGCGTAGAGCAGACCGAAGGTGGCGGCCTTGCCCAGGTACAACACCGGCAGCGGCGGGTAGCCGTGCCGGCGGATCAGCGGGATGAACACCCCGAGCACCAGGTCGCGGCCCACGATCAGCGCCGCGACCCACCACGGGATGAAGCCGCGCAGCACGAAGCCCACCAGGGTGGCGAGGATGTACAGCCGGTCGGCGGCCGGGTCCAGCAACTCCCCCAGCCGGCTGTACTGGCCGAGCAGCCTGGCCAGCTTGCCGTCCGCCCAGTCGGTGATCGCCGACACCGCCAGCACGGTCAGCGCCCAGCCGTCCGCGTGCGGGCCGAGCAGCAGCCACAGGAACAGCGGCACGCCCAGCAGCCGGAGCGCCGACAGTGCGTTCGGCACCGTCCACAGCCGCAGCGGCGGCTGCCCCGCGTCGGCCACGTCGTCCTCCACCATCGACCGGGGCGCCGGTCGGCCCGCGGCAGCCCTCACCCTACAATCGCCGCGCATGATCGACGCCGCAGCGCCGATGGCCCACGCCGGTGGTCTGCTGGCCACCGACCTGGTCGAGATCGTCGACGTCGGTGCCGATCCCGGGGTGCTGGACGGCCGGGGCTGGTGGTTCGTGCTGGCCGACTTCGAGGGTTCCGTCACCGGCTATCGGTTCGCCACCGTCCGCCGGTCCGCCCCTCCGAAGCCGCACCGCGCATGGCCCGGGCCGAGCGGACCGTGGTCCAGCAGCATGGGTCGACGCGACTACCTCGCGGCGGTGGCGGCCGTCCGGGAGCGCATCGCGGCCGGCGACGTCTACCAGGTGAACCTGTGCCGGCTGCTGTCGGCGGACCTGCCCCCTGGCGCCGATCCGTTGGCGCTTGCCGCGCGGCTACGGGCCGGCAATCCGGCCCGCTACCAGGCCGTGCTGCACACCGGCAGCGAGTGGGTGGTCAGCGCATCGCCGGAGCTGTTCCTGCGCCGCGACGGCGACCGGATCGGCTCGTCACCGATCAAGGGCACCGCCCGGCCCGGGCAGCCGTTCGCCGCCAAGGACGTCCCGGAGAACGTGATGATCACCGACCTGGTGCGCAACGACATCGGCCGGGTCGCCGTACCGGGGTCGGTGACCGTGCGGACCCTGCTGGCCCGCCAGGAGCTGCCGGGGCTGGCGCACCTGGTGTCCACCGTGCAGGGCGTGCTGCGACCGGGCGTGGGCTGGGCCCGGCTGCTGGCGGCGATGTTCCCGCCCGGATCGGTCAGCGGTGCGCCCAAGCACACCGCGCTGACGGTGATCTCCGAACTGGAGCCCGTTCCGCGCGGGCCGTACTGCGGCGCCATCGGCTACGTGGACGCCGACCGGCGGGTCGCCCGGCTGGCGGTGGGCATCCGGACGTTCTACACCTCGGACGGCGGGTCCCGGGTGCACTTCGGCACCGGGGCGGGAATCACCTGGCCGTCCCGGGCGGCGGACGAGTGGGCGGAGACCGAACTGAAGGCTCGTAGGCTCGTCGGGTTGGCAGGTGGCGACTGGGAGGAGTGCAGATGACCGACGGCACCAGGGTGCTTCGAGCCGTGGTACCAGCGGCGGGCCTGGGCACCAGGTTCTTGCCGGCCACCAAGGCCACCCCCAAGGAGATGCTGCCGGTGGTGGACAAACCGGCCATCCAGTACGTGGTGGAGGAGGCGGCGGACGCCGGCCTGTCCAACGTGCTGATGGTGACCGGGCGGAACAAGCGTCCGCTGGAGGACCATTTCGACCGGAACTTCGAGTTGGAGTCCCGGCTGTCGGCCAGCGGCGACTCCGACCGGCTCAAGGCAGTGCAGTACTCCACCGAACTGGCCAACCTGCACTACGTACGCCAGGGGGATCCGAAGGGGCTGGGGCACGCGGTGCTGTGCGCCGCGGACCACGTCGGCCGCAACCCGTTCGCGGTGCTGCTGGGCGACGACCTGATCGATGCGCGGGATCACCTGCTGCGCCGCATGATCCAGGTCTACGAGGCCACCGGCCGGTCGGTGATCGCCCTCATGGAGGTACCCCCGGAGCAGGTGCACCTGTACGGCTGTGCGGCCGTGCAGCCGGTGACGGGCGATCTGGCGATCCCCGATTCTGATGTGCCGACGGCATCCGAGGTGGTCGCGGTGAGCGGCCTGGTGGAGAAGCCGGAGCCCGCGGAGGCGCCGTCCAACCTGATCATCATCGGCCGCTACGTACTCACCCCGCAGGTGTTCGACGTGCTGCGTCACACCGCGCCGGGGAGGGGCGGGGAGATCCAGCTGACCGACGCGCTGGCCGAGCTGATCCACATCGATCCGGCGGACGGCGGCGGGGTGCTGGGGGTGGTGTTCCGCGGTCGTCGCTACGACACCGGCGACCGGCTGGACTACATCAAGACCATCGTCACGCTCGCCGCCGAACGGGACGACCTTTCCGGGCCGCTGCTGGCCTGGCTCAAGGAGTTCGCCGCGCAGCACTGATATGCCGCGCGGCGCTCGCGGCGCCGCGCTCGAATGGTCGAGAGCCACGCGGATGCCGTGTGATTCCGAGCACCGAACGGCACGCAACGGTGTGAAGTCTGCGGGTTTCCGCTGCGTCCGACCGGGGCCGGGCGCATGATCGTCACATGCGGATCGGCGTGCCCCGTGAAGTGAAGAACCGCGAGTACCGGGTGGCCATGACCCCGGCCGGCGTGCACCACCTGGTGTCGGCAGGCCACCGGGTCGCCGTGCAATCCGGAGCGGGCTCCGGCTCGCGGATCTCGGACGAGGACTACAAGGCCGCCGGCGCCGAGCTGATCGACGACGCCGCCGCAGTCTGGGCCGGTGCCGAGCTGGTGGTCAAGGTCAAGGAGCCGGTCCCGCAGGAGTACGAACTGCTGCGGGACGACCTGGTGCTGTTCACCTACCTGCACCTGGCCGCCAACGGCCCGCTCACCCGGGCGTTGCTGGAATCCGGCTGCACCGCGATCGCCTACGAGACCGTGCAACTGGCCGACCGGTCGCTTCCGCTGCTGGCACCGATGAGCGAGATCGCCGGCCGGCTGGCCCCGCAGGTGGGCGGCTACCACCTGATGGCCGGGGCCGGTGGCCGCGGCGTGCTGCTGGGCGGCGTGCCGGGGGTGGCCGGCGCGCGGGTGGTGATCCTGGGCGGCGGGGTGGCCGGACGGCATGCGGCGGAGATCGCGCTGGGCATGCGGGCGCGGGTGACGGTGCTCGACGTGGCGCCGCCGGTGCTGCGGCACCTGGACGAGCAGTTCGGCGGCGCGGTCACCACCATCGCGTCCACCGCGCATGCGATCGCCGAGCAGGTGGAGCAGGCCGACCTGGTGATCGGCGCGGTACTGATCCCCGGCGCGAAGACGCCCAGCCTGGTGGACAACGACCTGGTGTCACGCATGCAGCCAGGGGCCGTCCTGGTGGACATCGCGGTCGACCAGGGCGGCTGCTTCGCGGACACCCGGCCGACCACGCACGACGAGCCGACCTACCGGGTGCACGACGCGGTGTTCTACTGCGTGGCCAACATGCCCGGCGCGGTACCACGCACCTCCACCTTCGCGCTGACCAACGCCACGCTGCCGTACGTCTCCGCGGTGGCCGACGCCGGATGGCGGGACGCGCTGCGGGCTGACGCGGCGCTCGCCGCGGGTCTGCAGGCGCATGCAGGCACGCTCACCAACGCCCCGGTGGGCGCCGCCCACGGTCTCCAAGCCGTGACGCCCGCCAACGTGCTGGCACCCTGAGCGCCGCTCCCGCCGCCGACCGGAGCCCCGGCGTGCGTCAGCGGGAGCCCCGGACTGCGTCGGCCGGCTCAGGCCAGCGCCGCATCCAGGGTGATCGGCACACCGGTCAGCGCCTTGGACACCGGGCAACTGCTCTTGGCGTCGTTGGCCGCCTCGAGGAACGCCGCCTCGTCGATACCCTCGACCGTGCCCCGGACCGTCAGCCTGATACCCGGGATGTGGAAGCCGCCGGCCGGGTCCGGGCCGAAGTCGACATCGGCCTGCACGGTCAGGTGCTTGATCGTCCCGCCGGCCCGGCCGATCAGTCCCGACAACTGCATCGAGTAGCACGCCGAGTGGGCGGCCCCCAGCAACTCCTCGGGCGAGGTGGTGCCGTCCGCGTTATCGGCCGCACGCTTGGGGAACGACACGTCGTAGCTCCCGAGCCCCGAGCTGACCAACGTGGTCGTGCCCGACCCGTCCTGCAGCCCGCCGCTCCACTCGGTCCTCGCACTGCGTGTCGCCATGCCGTTGCCTCCTAGCTGGTAAACCGACGTCCCTGCCGCCATCTTGCCCGAGGCCGCACCTTGCCCCATCGAGCGGGTGGTCGGACGGAGCGGACGTCGTCGGTACGGCCCGGACCGACAACAGGACGCGGCCGTAGATCAGCCGAGCGTGCGGTAACCTGAACCGGCCCGGGAGATCGGGTCCCGGTGGGGTGCCCTGCTGCAGGGTCACCACACATCGGCCAACTGAACATCGGGCTGTGGCGCAGTTTGGTAGCGCACTTGACTGGGGGTCAAGGGGTCGCAGGTTCAAATCCTGTCAGCCCGACCGTTGTGATGTCTCGGGGCATCGGAATGGCCCGGACGTGCATCGTGCAGGTTCGGGCTCGTCTTTTGTGGGTCTGGGTGGTCGTCCGCTGGGTTGGTAGTCGCGGCGCCTTGCCGATCAGCGGGATGCCCCGCCGGTCACGCCACCACCTCGTCGGAGAATGCCGAGGCGAATTGACCACCACAGACTGGCGCAGCGGCGTCCATCGTGCGGGCACCGGCGGACGGATCGCCGCGTACCTGGTCGACGCAACTCATCCCTGAGAGGCGCAACCCGGTCCCGGCATTTGCTTTCGTTCCGCGGGCCGTCCCCGCCCCTTGGCGCCGAGAAGCATTCCATGGTCGACAACCACCTCTCCGCGCGAGATGGTGGTAACCGGCCAACCAGTTGTCCGCCTGCCCCGGTAGGCCAGCACGTCGGACCGGGAATGCGACATCTCTTCCGTGATCGTGATTTCCGCAGCTGGGTCGATAATCACGATGTCCGCGTCGCTACCGACGGCAATCGATCCCTTGCGCGGCCACATGCCGAAGATCTTCGCGGGCCTGGTGGCTGTCACGTCGACGAACCGCGCGAGGGAAATCCGGCCGGTGGCGACGCCCTCGCCGAACAGCATGCCGATGCTGGTCTCGACGTTCGCAAATCCGCCCGGGACCTCGCCGAAGTTCAGATTGGGCCGCAGCTTCTCCGCCGCCATCCAACTGGTGTGATCCGTCGCATAGGTATCGATCGTCGCATCTGCTATGCCGTCCCAGAGCGCAGCCTGATCGCTGATCGCCCTGATCGGTGGCCAGCATGCCACGTAGCGCGCCTGGCGTTCGTCGCCGTCGTAACACGACTCATCCAGGAAGAGGTATGCCGGTCGGGTCTCCGCGTACACCGTCGCTCCTTCCGACCGGGCATCACGAATGGCGCGCAGTCCGGCGGCGCTGGACACGTGCACGAAGTAGACGGGAGTGCCGACCTGTTGCGCATACGAGGCAACCCTTCGTATGGCGGTCGCCTCGACCAGTGGCGGACGACTGCGCGGCAACCAGCGAATACCGACATGGCCGGCAGCCAGGAGTTCGTCGGTGAGGTCGTCGATCATGGCTCCGTCCTCGGCGTGCACGTTGACCATGATCCCGTGCCGCCGGGCCGCGCGTAACACCCTCAACAGATCTCGATCGGGGAGCCGGAAATCGTCGACCGCCGTGAACACCTTGACGCTCGGACAGCCCAACCCAACCAGTTCCGCCATCTGCGAATCGAACCCGGCGATCGACGGATCGGTGACGATCAGGTGGGAGCTGAAGTCGATGACGGAGGACTCCTGCGCCCGCGATAGATCCAGGCCGATCGCCTCCGCCAACGGCTGCCGGGGAGATTGGATGGCGTAGTTGATGATGGTGGTGATGCCCCCGAATGCCGCCGAAATGGTCCCGCTCTCGAAGTCATCCGCGGTACGAGATCCACCGACCTCGTTCGCGAAATGGGTGTGCGCGTCGATCCCGCCCGGCAGCACCAACTTGCCGATTGCGTCGATGACGTTCGTTCCGGAGGGAAGCGCGCTCGATATCGCATCGATCCGTCCCCGACGGATGCCCACGTCGACCTGCAGCGTCCCACTGTCGGTGACGACGCTGCCGTTCCGTATCACCAAGTCGAAAGGTTCGGATCCGGGTCGGGCCATAATTAGTTGTTGCCTCCGGTCTCTAGCGCCTGGCGGCCCCGCACCACCTGGGAGAACGCGACGGCGATGACGAGCGCACCGCCGTAGAAGATGGGTTGAATCCAGCTATCCAACCCCAACAATTGCAGTCCGCCGATCCCCGTGCCGAGGAAGTAGATCGCCACGAAACACCCCCATGGATTGAACCTGCCCGGAGTGATGGTGGTTGCGCCGAGGAAGGCGGCAGCGAACGCGGGGAGGAGATACGTCGGGCCGGCCGACGGATCCGCGCCATCGAGGTTGCCGGCCAGGACGATGCCCGCCACGGACGAGATGAGTCCTGCCGCGATGAATGAGCCGGTGCGAATCCGGCCGACCCTGATGCCGCTGAGCCTGGCGACCGTCCGATTCCGACCAGCGAACAGTAAGCGACTGCCAAGTGGGGTGCGGGACAGCACGTACCACAGCAAGATGCACGCGATCACGCCGTACCAGAACTGGAGTGGTATACCGAGGAAGCGATGCGCCGCCACCACCTCGACCAGCCGATAATCCACCCCGGTGACCACGGCCGACCCGCTGATCCACGCCGTGATTCCGCTCGCGAATGTGCCGGTGCCCAGTGTCACGATGAGCGAGTCGATGCCGAAGATGATCGTCATGGCGGCATTGACGCACCCGAGGACGACCCCACAACCGAGGACCACGATCATTGCCGGGATCAGTGGCCAGTGGTGATGCACATTCAACACGGACAGCACCATGGCGCCAAGTCCCATGTTATAGGCGACCGAGAGGTCATAATCTCCCGCGATCAACGGGACCAGAAGAGACAATGACAGCAACAGCACGATGGCTTGCGACCCCAGGATCGCGGAGATGTTCCCCATCGTGGGGAACGTCGTGGGCATCGCGATCCAGAAGACGATGACGAGTGTCAGCCAGGCGATGGGCAGCGCAAGCCTCTCGAGCCACCTCGTGGTCGACGACGCGGCCGGTCCGCCCGCGCTGACGACCGCGGTCGGATTGCGCCAGGCGCGCAGCGTGGTCTTCATCGCGATTGCTTCCTCGCTCAGGTTGTCGTCGGAGGTTGCAGCAGGCAGCGCGTGAGAATCTCGTCCTTGGTCACCTGAGGACCGACAAGTTCATCGACGACCACGCCACGGGAGAAGATCAGAATTCGGTCACACAGCGTCGCCAACTGCGCGTAGTCGACGCTGGAGCACAGTACTGCGGTCCCGCCCGACGCGAGCTTCCGGATGTACTCGAAGATCTGCACCCGGGAACCCACGTCGACGCCGATGGTCGGCTCGTCCAGGAGCAGCAGGCCCGGCGACAACTGCAACCATTTGGCCACGATCGCCTTCTGTTGGTTACCGCCCGAGAGGGTGGACATTACTGCGCCACCGTAGGGCGGCCGGACGTCATACCGGCGTATCAGCGTCGTCCCGCGTGCTGACATCGCCCGGCGGCTGAGGAGGGGACCGTGCATAAACTCACTGAGCCGCGGGAGCAACATGTTCTCCTGCACCGTCAGAGATCCAACGGCTCCCTGCCGCTGGCGATCCCCCGGTACCAGCACGATCCCAGCAGCCAGACTCTTGTCCGGGCTGTGCCGGCGCACATCGAACGTTTTGCCGTCGAGGGTGAGCTGCCCGCTTGCTGCTGGCAGCGCCCCGTACAGCAGATATGGGATCTGACCAAAAGCTTCGCCGGCCAAGCCCGTGACGCCAACGATCTCACCGGCCCCGATGCGTAGCGACAGGCCAGAAACTCCCGGGCATTCCACCGTTGCCAGCACCCTGTCGGGACGCGATTCAGTTCTCCGGTCAGCTGCACCGGATGTGCGTGCCAGGCCGCCGGTGATCAAGCGGGCCAGTTCCTGTGGTGACGTGTCGGGAGCGGCCACTGTGCCGGCGACTTCACCGTCGCGCAGCACGGTGATCCGGTCACACAACTTCAACGCATCGTCCAGGTCATGGGTGACCAGTAGTACCGCCGCTCCGGTGGCAGTGAGATCTCCGACGATTCCGGACAGATAACTGCGCTCGTGGTCGGCCAGGAACGCCATTGCCTCGTCCAGGACCAGGAGGCCCCGGCCCTCGCCAGCAATCTCGGCGATCCCTTCGATAGCCCGTGCGATAGCAAGCATTGCTCGCTGGAAGGCGGACAACGTCGATGCGGTTTGGGTGGGGTGGACACCCTCCAATCCATACCTGGCGAGAGTCTCCCGCGTCCGCTCGTGCTCGCGACTCCACGACACGAAAGCTCCCTTGCGCACGGAGAGCTCCCGCATCCAGAGGTTCTCCGTCACGCTGAGAGAGTTGATCAGGCCTAGATCCTGGTGGACGAAGGCGATGCCCATTCCGGCCAACCGCTCCGCGGAGGGCGGCAATTGTTCGCCGCGTCCATCTACCGCCAACCGTCCGGCATCGGGCACGTGGTACCCCGCGAGCACCTTGATCAGGGTGGACTTGCCCGATCCGTTCTCGCCCAGCAGGCCGTGGACCTCACCCGGGTGGATCGACACGCTTGCTCCGCGCAGCGCGTGTACGCCACCGAATTGCTTGTGGATTTCTCGCAGTTCCACACGGGCGACGTGCTGGCTGGTCGAGGAATCCGGTGCCGCTGGGATCACGACCCGTTCTGCCAGAGCTGTTCGTACCCGTCGATGTATGCGTCCCCGTACCCACCGGTCACGGTCGGCGGCTTACCGGTGTCGTCCACGTTGTCGGCGGTGAACACGCGAATGGGCGTGTGCTCGTCGCTGACCGGATCGACC
Source organism: Nakamurella sp. (assembly GCA_035708025.1). Classification (GTDB taxonomy): domain Bacteria; phylum Actinomycetota; class Actinomycetes; order Mycobacteriales; family Nakamurellaceae; genus Nakamurella. The sequence continues at coordinate 13,387 of DASSTH010000062.1, forward strand.
CCGGCCAGCACCCGGAACGCCTGATCCATGAAGGCGTACGCCAACCAGTTAAGGGGTTCGCCGACGTCGACCGCGACAGGTCCGCCGTTCTGCAGAAGTTGCAGGACACTCTGAGTGCCGTTGTAACTGACGACCTTGACCTTGTCGGACTTGCCCGCCGTCACGATACCCGTGACGGCGTAGGGTGCGCCGAAGTCGAATAGCGGCAGAATGTAGCCCAGATCGGGATCCCGGCTCAGCGCCGTGGATACCAGCGTGGGAATCCTGCTCGGCCAGTCGCTGATCAGCACGTTCTGCACGTCGACCTGACAGTCCGGACACTGCTTGGCGAACTCATCCTTGGCCGCCTCGACCATCCCGGCCGTCGGTGCGGCGTCGTTGGCGGTGATCACCATGACGTGCGCTTTGGAACCCGAATCCTTAATTATCCAGTCGGCCTCGACGCGGGTGGCGAGGTTGAACGGCGCGTTGACGGTCGCCGTCAGGCCTGCGTCGCACAGGTCCTGGGTCGCACCGCAGGAGGTACCCAGCGAGTCCGAGTAGTCCTGATCAAAGAAGTGTGTCGCGATCACCGGGATGCCGGCGCTCTTCGCCGCCTTGATCTGGGCCAACACCTGCCGTGGGTCCAGCGCTGTATTGAGGATGATTAGATCGGGCTTGCCGGCGATCGCCTGGTTCAGCGAGGAGACCCATTGGGTCGGCTGCCCCTGATTTGGGAAGTTCGTGTATTTCACGCCATACTTCTCGGCAACCACCTTCATTTGATCCTGGATGGTGTTGTCGTATTGGTTGCTGGTCGCCGGTACGACGGCGATGCTCTTTCCCTTCACCGCCGAGATGTCGAACGAGGGCCCCGGGCTGACGAATTCCGGTTCGCCTTCGTAGCTGGCGAGGTCGGTACCGGATCCGGAGGGACTGACAGCACTCGATGACGCCGACGATGACGCGCCGCCGGAGGAATCCGCGGACGATGCCGAGGACGATTGGGACTCGGATTGCCCACCGGATTCAACTGCCGAGGGTTGCGCGGCGGCCGAGGACTGAGTGGTTGTGTTACTCGCGGCTCCCTGACCGGAATCCGAACATGCGGTAGCCATCGCAGCGGCAACGATCAGGGTGACGGCTGCCGTGAGCCTGCGAGCGGCTGGTTTGTGCTGGTGCATGGTGGCTACGCTCCTTGTTCAGGTGTGGGATCGGTCGATCCGAGCCGACGCCGTGCGGGTGGCCGATGGCTATCCCGGACGGTCGGATGGGGATCGCCGAACAGCAAGGCGTTGGTGCGTTCCAGGTGGTTCGCCATGCTCGTACGCGCCGCGTCGGCGTTCTTGGCCGCGATCGCGGCGAGGATGGCCAGATGCTCGTCGTTCTGTGTCCTGCGGGTGCCCTGACCGCGCAGGGCGATCTGATTGACCAGCGCCCAGAGCGGATGCTCCTCGATGTCGATGAGGTGGCACACCATCTCGCTGAGCACCGCATTGCCACAGGCTCGTGCCAGTTCCAGATGGAAGCTGATGCCGAGTTCGCTCAGCCGGGAGAGTGGCGCTCCCTTCCGATCTGCCTCGATGGACTGGTCCACGACTGATCGCAGCCGGACCAGGCTTTCCGATCCGATCCGCCTCGCGCACAGTTCTGCCACCAGCGGCTCGACAAGCGCCCTGGTCTCCATTAGGTCGCGCGGCGCGCCAAGTGCAGCCAACTCTTGATCCGGGTCCCATGTGGGGCCGGTTCCGATCACCTTGGCGCCGATCCCGGGCTGCACCTCGATCGCCCCGACGATCTCCAGTGCGAGCAACGCCTCCCGCACAGTCGGCCTGCTGACCTTGGTTGACCCAGCGATCTCCCGGTCCCCGGGGAGTCGGCTGCCGGGCGGGTAGTCGCCTCGTTCGATCGCCTCCAATAGCTGTTCCGCGACCTGGAGATAGCGACGCCGCGGCTGACCGACAGGTCCGAGCCGTCCAGGCTGCTGCTGGTCAGTCCGCATGAGATCAGGAGGTTAGACCAGTAGTGCGCGTGCGGTCAACGGTCACGCGTGGACGGATCCTGCGGATCCGCGCCCGCACGCTCGTGCACCCCAGCTGAGCAGCGCGAACCGGGCCAACTCCGTCGCCCACCGTCACCCGCGACCCGATCGGGATGGCGGAGGGGAGCGGTTCGGAGGTCAGGCGGCCGTCCCGCCCGGGCGAAGACGCACGCAGGCGGGACGGCCTAGCGCCGCCCCGCGCATGGGGGGTATAGGCGGGCGCGGCGCCACCCTCAGCCAAGCGCCCGTCATCTGGTGCAGTCACCACCCAACCGGGTGAATCTGGGGCACCACTGACGGCGGAATTTTTTTCCACGGTCCGGCCGGCACGAGGCGTACCCGGCCGGGCACTCTCGGTGCATCCGGCAGGCGACCGACGTGCCGTCCGGTCAGGCGGGCTGTCGCCCGTCGACCACCGTCGTGCGGGCCAGGCGGTCGTGCACGCCGCGCCCGGTCAGCAGTGTCGCAGCCAGCCAGATCACCGCCAGCACCATGGCACCGATCAGGCCCGCCATGATCCAGCCGGGCGGTGCCGCGGCGGTGCCGTACTGGTGCTGGAACCACAGCAGCTGCCACACGAAGGTATGCGCCAGCTCCCACGGCGCGAGCTTGACCGCCGTCCGGATCAGGATCGACGCCCGGCCCGGGCGGTCACCGCCCGCAGCCGTCACCCGCAAACGCAGCCTGCGCTTGCCCCAAGTGGCCGAATGCTCCCCCGACTCGGTCAGGTACAGGTAGCAGCCGATCACGAAGGTCAGCAGCAGGAAGAAGACGCCCTGGGTGCCCGCCGGGCCAAGGGTGCCCAGCACGTCCGGCAACCCGCCTCGCACGGCCCGCACGGTCAGTGCACCGAGCGCCAGAATTCCGGCCCAGCAACAGATCACCAGGTAGTCCACGGCCAGCGCGCCGATCCGGCGTCCCGTCACCGGCGGCATCCTGCTTCCCGGACGGGCGCCGGCCACGTCCGGTACGACGCGCTGCCTCCCCGGCGCCACGATGCCCCCGTCCCGGGACCGCACCATCCGCAGGCCCCGCGCCCACGCTACCGATGGGCGCCCGCACCGGTCGAGATCAGCGCCGCGCCGGGAGCACTTCCGGCGGCTCGTCGGCGAAGTACCGCGGGTCGACATCTCGGGCGTCTGCGGCGACGTTGTGGCCGGAACGCAGATGCCCGGCCATCAGGCGTTGGGCGGTATCCGCCTCGCCGGCGGCCAGCGCCGCCACAATCCGCGCGTGTTCGGTGGCGGTCTCCCGTGCCGACGCCGGGGTGTGCCGGGCGAGCACCCGGTACCGGCTGACCCGCTGCAGCACCACGTCGACCAGTGCGGTGAGCAGCTCGTTGCCAGCCATCGACACCAGCGCCAGGTGGAAACTGCGGTTGAGCTCGAACGGATCCCCGTCACCGCCGCGCGCCCACCGCCGCATTGCGGCGACATTCCCCCGCAGGACGGCGATGTCGGCACGCGTCGGGGAGCCGGCGGCCGCGGCCGCGGCGGGTGGCTCCAGGATCAGCCTGGATTGCTGGATGTCCGCCAGTTCCCGCCAGGACAGCGGGGTGACCACGGCGCCGGCGTTCGGCAGCACCTGCAGCGCGCCGTCGGCGCACAGCCGGGCGATCGCCTCCCGCACCGGGATCTTGGACACCTGTAGATCTCGGGAGATCCGGTCGGCGTTGACCCGATGCTTCGGACGCAACGCCCCGGCGGCCAGCCGGTCGCGCAGCCAACGGTAGACCTGATCGGACTTGGACCCGGCACCGTCGAGCACGCCGCGCTGCACCGGGTCGGCGACGCCGTTGGCGGGCACCGTCACACCCCAAGGGCGACCGACCGCCGGAAGATGTCGGCGCCACCGATCATGCCGTCATCGGTGAACTGCACGCCCAGCGGCTTGGCCAGGAAGGACTGGGTCTCCGACTCCCGGCAGGTCAACACCCGGTGCCCGCGATCGGCCAGTTCGGCCAGCGTCGCGGCGGGCACCCGATCATCGATCCGCACGTCGGCCACCGCCGGGCCGACCGGCGCCGACGGGTCGGCGCCCTCGCAATGCAGGCGGGGCGCGGCGATGGCCTGCTGCACGTCCATGTCGAAGTCGACCATGTTGACGATCACCTGGAACATCGCGCTGACCACGCGCCGCCCGCCCGGCGCACCGAGCGCGGCCACCACCCTGCCGTCCTTGAGCAGCAGGGTCGGAGTGGCATGCCCGACCTGCTTGACCCACGGTGCGACGGAGTTCGGCGTTCCCGGCTCGGGGTTCATCCACATCGTCACGTCGTACAGGTTCAGTCCGGTACCCGGTGGCACGAAACAGGATCCGAATGCCAGGCCCAGGGTCTGGGTGAGCGTCACCACGGTGCCCTCGCCATCGGCGGCGATCAGGTGGGTGGTGTCGCTGCCGCCGGGGTCGCCGGTCAATGCGGGCGCGGCGCGGCGGCCCGACGGTTCGTACGGCCAAGGGTCGCCCGGCCGGGTCCGCTCGGGTCTGCGGTCGGACCGGATACCGCCCACCAGCCCGGCCGCGTAGGACTTGTCGATCAGGCCGGCCAGCGGGACGGCGGTGCGGTCGGGATCGCCCACGTAGACGAAGCGGTCCGTCCAGGCCTGCCGCATGATCTCGGCGAGCAGGTGCAGGCAGTCGCCGGAGAACCGGTCCCGTCCGCGCAACTCGAACTGCTCCGCCAGGTTCAGCATCTCCAGCAGTGTGACGCCGCCGTTCGGTCCGGAGTTGGTCACGATCTGATAGCCGCGGTAGCTGCCGCGAAGACCGTCGGTCCGCTCCGGCACGAACCGGGCCAGGTCGCCGGCGTCCAGCACGCCACCGGACTGCTGGACGCCGCGGGCGATGGCGGCGGCGGTCTCGCCGCGGTAGAACTCCTCGGCGCCGCCCCGGGCGATGCGGGCGATGGTGTCGGCGAGGTCGGGCTGCACCACGTCGATGCTGCTGCCCTGGTAGAAGCCCGCCGGCCGCGGTATGCCGCCGGACAGGAAGATTCGGCGCATCTCCGGGAACCGGTTGACGTGCCGGAATTCCGAGGCGAAGTGGAAGGTGTCCTCACCGTCCGGCTCGAACCCGTTGCGGGCCAGGGCCTCCGCCGGGGCCAGCAGGCCCGCCCAGGGTGCGCTGCCGTGCTCGGAGTGCAGCGCCCACAGCCCGGCCACGTAGCCGGGCACGCCGACCGAGAGCGGTCCGCGCTCGTTCACCTCGTCCCGCACCCCGCGCCAGCCGAAGGCCGCGGAGTCCGCGCCGCGCGGCTGCAGGTACGGCACGAAGGTGTCCTCGGCCAGGCCCGCCGGGGTCCGCCCGTAGAAGGTGATCTCCTGGCTCCGGCCGGTGGCGGCCGAGTGGTGCAGCAGCACTCCGACGCCGCCGACCGAGTTCATCGCGGTCTCCCGGACCGCGGTGACGAACGACATGGCGGTGACGGCGTCGACGGCGCTGCCGCCGTCCGCCAGCACCCGTGCCCCCACCTCGGCGGCCTGCGGGTTGTGACTGACCGCCATGCCCCGGCTCCCGTGTGCCGGTTGCTTGCCGACGATCCGTTCGCTACGTGTCATCATCCGCCTCTTCTCGCTGCCGGTCTTCGCGCCGGATCGTATCCGATACGATAGCTCCGGCGATAGGGACTCGGCGGGCAGTAAAGGAGTGACGATGGCAGACCAGGGCGGGCCGCTGGACCGCTACTACGAGGACTTCGCCGTGGGCCAGGTGTTCCGATTCCCGTTGGGGCGCACTATCACCGAGGTGGACAACACCTGGTTCACCCTGCTGACGATGAACACCAACCAGATCCACTTCAACACCGATGTGGCCGCCCGGTCGGAGTTCGGCCGCCCGCTGGTCAACTCCGGCTTCTCCCTGGCGCTGGTGGTGGGCATGAGCGTGACGGACCTGAGCGCCAACGCCACCGCCAACCTCGGCTGGACCGACATCGAACTCACCCACCCGCTGTACGTGGGCGACACGGTGTACGTGGAGAGCGCCGTCACCGGTGTCCGGCCGTCGAAGTCCCGGCCCGGCGACGGCATCGTCAGCGTGCTCACCCGCGGGCTCAACCAGGACGGGGTGGAGTTCCTGCGGTTCCGCCGCAGCTTCCTGATTCCCGGCCGGGCACACCGCATCAACCGCTTCCCCACCCCGCAGCGCCCCCTGCTGCCCCCGCAGGACGGGTCCGATGGCTGACCGCTCGGGGCCGCTGTCCGACATCCGGGTGATCGCGGTGGAACAGTACGGCGCCGGACCGTTCGGATCGCGGCAGCTGGCCGACCTGGGCGCCGAGGTCATCAAGATCGAGGATCCGCGTACCGGCGGCGACATCGGCCGCTACGTCCCGCCGTACCAGGAGGGCGAGGACTCGCTGTTCTTCGAGTTCTTCAATCAGGGCAAGAAGTCGCTGTCGCTGGACCTGTCCAGCGAGGCCGGGCGCACGGTGTTCGAGGACCTGGTCCGGGTCAGCGACGCGGTGTACTCCAACCTGCGTGGCGACGTGCCCGAACAACTCCGGATCACCTACCGCGACCTGGCGCCGGTCAACCCGCGGATCGTGTGCTGCTCGCTATCCGGGTACGGCACCACCGGTCCGCGACGCGCGGAGGGCGGCTACGACTACGTGCTGCAGGCGTTGGCCGGCTGGATGACGCTGACCGGCGAGCCGGACTCGCCCCCCGCCAAGACCGGCCCGTCGCTGGTGGACTACGCGGGCGGGCTGCTCGCCGGGCTGGCGCTGCTCGCCGGCGTGCATCAGGCCCGCCGGGACGGCCGCGGCACCGATTGCGACATCAGCCTGTTCGAGACCGCCCTCACCATGCTGGGCTATCTGGGCACCTGGCATCTGACCCGCGGCTATCAGCCAGGGCGCACCCGGCAGTCCGCGCATCCGTCGTTGGTGCCCTTCCAGTCCTTCCGCACGGCCGACTCCTTCATCGTCGTGGCGTGCCCGAAGGAGAAGTTCTTCCGCCGGTTCGCCGACGTCCTCGGCCGGCCGGACCTGTGCACCGACCCGCGGTTCACCGACTTCACGGCCCGCCGGGAACACCGCGACGCCCTGCTGGCCGAGATCGAGCCGATCCTGACCACCCGCACGAGCGCCGAGTGGGACCGGGCCCTGCGGTCGGCGGGGGTGCCGTGCGGCCCGGTGCAAACGGTGGCCGACGCGTTGCAGGAACCGCAGATCACCGCCCGGGCCGGCATCGCCGAGCACCAGCATCCGCGCTGGGGCACCGTGCGCCAGGTGGCCTCACCGCTGCGGCTGGGCGGGCAGCCGGTGACGGCACACCGAGCCCCGCACCGCAACGAGCACGCCGAGGAGATCCTCACCGGCCTGCTGGGCTACCCGGCGAATTCGGTCGCGCGGCTGAAGGCCGACGGCGCCTTCGGATGAGCACCCGGCCGGCCGGCGCGTTCACACCGGTGTCGCGCTGCTGATTTCCTGTCATGGACCGGCTAGCATGGAAATCATGCAGACGATGACCTCTATGACGAAAGAATCTGTCGTCGGGCGCATTGAGCCCCGCCGGGTGCACGAGGTGCTGTCCCGGTACATCCAGGTGGACGGCTTCCCGCTCGTGGTGGACACCGCCGCCAGCCGGGGCGCCGACCTGGTGGACGCCGTCACCGGCACCCACTACCTGGACCTGTACACCTTCTTCGCCTCGTCACCGCTGGGCATGAACCCACCCGGCATCGTGCAGGATCCGGAATTCATGGCGCTGCTGGCCGAGGTCGCCGCCAACAAGCCGGCCAATTCCGACGCGTACACCACGCACTACGCCGAGTTCGTGCAGACCTTCGCGCGGGTGCTGGGCGACCCGGCGCTGCCCCACCTGTTCTTCATCGAGGGCGGCGCGCTGGCCGTGGAGAACGCCCTGAAGACCGCCTTCGACTGGAAGAGCCGGCGCAACGAGGCGGCCGGCCGCTCCCCCGAGCTGGGCACCCAGGTGCTGCACCTGACCCGGGCCTTCCACGGCCGCACCGGCTACACCCTCTCGCTGACCAACACCGATCCGGTGAAGACCGCCCGCTTCCCCAAGTTCGGCTGGCCGCGGATCGACGTGCCGGCCATGGTCTTCCCCATCCAGGAGCACCTGGACGAGGTGCGGGCCGCCGAGCAGCGCGCGTTGGCGCAGGCGCGAGCGGCCTTCGAGCAGCACCCGCACGACATCGCCTGCTTCATCGCCGAACCCATCCAGGGTGAAGGCGGCGACAACCATCTCCGCCCGGAGTTCCTGCAGGCCATGCAGGCGCTGTGCCTGGAGTTCGACGCGCTGTTCATCATGGACGAGGTGCAGACCGGCGTCGGGCTGACCGGCACCGCTTGGGCCTACCAGCAGCTGGGCCTGGAACCGGACATCGTGGCGTTCGCCAAGAAGGTGCAACTCGGCGGCATCATGGCCGGCCGCCGGGTGGACGAGGTGCCGGACAACGTGTTCCGCGTGGGTGGTCGGATCAACTCCACCTGGGGGGGCGGGCTGGTCGACATGGTCCGGGCGCGCCGGCTGCTGGAGATCATCGAAGCCGACGGCCTGATCGCCCGGGCCGCCGAGCTGGGAGAGACGCTGCTCAAGGACCTGCGGCGGGTCGGCGAGACGCACCCCGAACTGGTGTCCAACGTGCGCGGCCGTGGCCTGATGTGCGCCCTGGACCTGCCCACCGCAGAGATCCGCGGCGACGTGCTGCGCCGCATGTACGACGATGAGAAGGTCATCGCGCTCGGTTCCGGCGTGCGCAGCGTGCGCTTCCGGCCCTCGCTGGCCATCGGCTCGGCAGAGCTGGGACGCGCCGTGGACGCGCTGGACCGGGTGCTCACAGCCATCGAGTCGGAGGACCGCTGAATGACCTCCCGCACCATCAACTCGGTGATCGGCGGCGCGCCGGTCACCGACCCGGGCCGCGTGTACACCAGCGTGAACCCCGCGCGGCTGGACCACACCGTCGCGGAGGTGGCGCTGGCCGACGCGAGCACCTTCGTGCGCGCCTGCCGCACCGCCACCGACGCCCAGCTGGCCTGGGCGGACGTCCCGGCGCCGGTCCGCGGCCGAGCCATCGCGACCATCGGCCGGCTGGTGGAGGCCAATGCCGAGGCGCTGGCCCGGATCGTGACCGAGGAGATCGGCAAGCCGCACGCCGAGGCGCTGGGCGAGGTCCGGGAGATCGTCGACACCTGCGACTTCTTCCTGGGTGAGGGCCGCCGGCTGTACGGGCAGACGGTGCCCAGCGAGATGCCGGACAAGAACCTGTTCACCTTCCGCAACCCGGTCGGCACGGTCGCCGTCGTCACCGCCGGGAACTTCCCGGTGGCGGTGCCCAGCTGGTACATCATCCCGGCGTTGCTGACCGGCAACACCGTGGTGTGGAAGCCCGCCGAGTACGCCGCCGCCTCCGCCCAGGCGTTCTTCGACCTGCTGGTGCGCGGCGGCGGCCTGCCGGACGGCGTGTTGAACATCGTGCACGCCGACGGGCCGGCCACCTTCGACGGCCTGGAGTCCGCTTTGCAGGCCGGACTGGTGGACAAGATCGGTTTCACCGGTTCGTCCGCGGTGGGCTCCCGGATCGGCGAGCTGGCCGGACGGCACCTGCAGTCCGCGTGCCTGGAGTTGGGTGGCAAGAACCCGATGGTGATCTGCCCGGACGCGGATCTGGACCTGGCGGTGGAGGGCGCCCTGTTCTCCGGCTTCGGCACCGCCGGGCAGCGCTGCACCTCGCTGGGCACCGTGATCGTGCACGAGAGCGTGCACTCGGAGTTCCTGTCCCGGTACGACGCGGCGGTACGGGCCGCGGCGATCGGCGACCCCACCGGCGACGTGCTGTACGGGCCGCTGATGGATCACAAGTTCGCCGACAGCTACGAGAAGTACCTGGGCTGGATCGCGCCACACCACACCGTTTACGGGTCGTCCGGCACCGGCCGGATCACCGCCGCCAACCCGCGGGATGGCTTCGTCGGGGACCCGCAGGCCGGGCTGTTCTACCACCCGGTGGTCGTGGACGGCGTCCGGCCGGACGACGAGATCTTCCTGAACGAGACGTTCGGGCCGATCGTCGGGGTGACGACCTACCGCACCCTGCCGGAGGCGGTCGAGCTGGGCAACCGGCCCGGCTACGGCCTGTCCAGTTCCATCTACACCACCGACCCGCGGTCGGTGTTCGCCTTCCGCAGGGGCATCTCCGCCGGCATGGTCAGCGTCAACAACTCCACCTCGGGCGCCGAGGCGCACCTGCCGTTCGGCGGGAACGGCAAGTCCGGCAACGGATCACGCCAGTCCGGCATCTGGGTGCTGGACCAGATGACCCGCTGGCAGTCCATGAACTGGGACTACTCGGGCCGGCTGCAGAAGGCGCAGATGGACGTGGCAGAGTTGGTCCCGGACCTGGACTTCCGGCTCTAGCTCGCCCGGGGGCGGTCCGCAGGTACCAGGGTGCCGCGGCAGCACCCGGCGGCGAAGGATGGTCGAAGCTGTGACGATGCCGGACGAGGCGGCCGCCGCCATCACCGCGGCCATCGGCGCCATCGGGAGCCCGGGAACCAACGCCCAGCCGCCGGACCCCGAACATCCCATCCGGCCCGGCAGCGGGCTCACCGTCGGCGAGTGCCGCACGCTGTTCGCCGCGCAGGCCACCAGCCGGCAACTCGACCTGGCCGCACGGCGGATGCAGGCGGCCGGACGCGGCTATTACACCATCGGCTCCTCGGGGCACGAGTCCAACGCCGCGGTGGCCGCGGCGCTGCGTCCCACCGACCCGGCCCTGCTGCACTACCGGTCCGGCGGCTTCTACGTGCGGCGCGCCTGGCAGCGGCCGGACATCGATCCCATCGCCGACGTGCTGGCCGGTGTGGCCGCCTCCGCCGAGGAACCCATCGCCGGCGGCCGGCACAAGGTGTTCGGCCGGCACGAGATCGCGGTGATCCCGCAGACCTCCACGATCGCCTCGCACCTGCCACGCGCGGTGGGTGTGGCCTTCGCCATCGAGCGGGCCCGCAAGCTGGGTGTGGCGTCGGCCTGGCCGGCCGACGCCATCGTGGTGGCCAGCGCCGGCGACGCCTCGATGAACCACTCCACCGCCGTGGGCGCGGTCAACGCGGCCTGCTGGTGCCGGTACGCCGGGCTGCCGATGCCGCTGCTGTTCGTCTGTGAGGACAACGGCATCGGCATCAGCGTGCGCACACCGTCCGGCTGGATCGGCGCCGCCTACGGAAACCGTCCCGGCCTGGCGTACTTCTCCGCCGACGGCGCCGACCCGGCAGCGGTGTACGACGCCGCCGCCGCGGCGGCGGACCACGTGCGGCGCAGGCGCTCGCCGGCCTTCCTGCACCTGACGACCGTGCGGTTCTACGGGCATGCCGGCTCGGACGTGGAGGCCGCCTACCGCACGCCGGCCGAGATCGCCGCGGACGCCACCCGGGATCCGCTGCTGGGCACCGCCCGGCTGCTGGCGCAGGCCGGTGCGGCCACCGCGGACGACCTGGCCAAGGAGTTCACCGCGGCGGGCGAGCAGGTCGCGGCGGCCATGCCCGCCGCGATGGCCAGCACTCCACTGCTGAGCCGCGCCGAGGTGATCGCCCCGCTGGCCCCGCATCGACCGGACCTCGTCGCCGCGCAGGTGATCTCGTCGCCCGCCTCGGACGCGGTGGGCACCGCGCTGACCGTCGCGCAGTCGATCAACCGGGCGCTGCGCGACGAGTTGGCCCGCCGGCCGGAGATGGTGGTGTTCGGCGAGGACGTGGCGCGCAAGGGCGGGGTGTACGGGGTGACCCGCGGCCTGCAGGCGGCCTTCGGCCGGGGGCGGGTGTTCGACACCCTGCTGGACGAGCAGTCCATCCTCGGGCTGGCGCTGGGATCGGCGGTGACGGGACTGCTGCCGGTGCCGGAGATCCAGTATCTGGCCTACCTGCACAACGCCGAGGACCAGCTTCGGGGCGAGGCCGCATCGCTGCAGTTCTTCTCCCGCGGCCAGTACCGCAACCCGATGGTGGTGCGCATCGCCGGCTACGGCTACCAGAAGGGTTTCGGCGGTCACTTCCACAACGACAACTCGATCGCCGTGCTGCGAGACATCCCCGGTCTGGTGATCGCCTCCCCCGCCCGCGGGGACGACGCC